>JANTFK010000416.1 GCA_024763595.1 Bacteroidales bacterium
AGCCATCGGGATCCTGGTGGATAATGCCATTGTGGTGGTGGAGAATATTGAACGCTATCTGGAGGAAGGATATCCGAGAAAAGAGGCTGTGGTAAAAGCCAGCGGTGAGATCATTCCTCCATTGCTGGGAGCCACGCTGACCACCCTTGTAGTTTTTGTTCCCCTGGTATTTCTGACCGGTGTTCCCGGCATCTTCTTCCGTGCGCTGGCATCCACCCTTGCCATTGCGGTGGTAGTATCCATGATCCTGGCAGTCTTCCTCACACCCGCGCTGGCTGTTGTGTTTATTTCCACCAAAAAGAAAAAACCGGGGAAAGTCGTTCCAAAAGTGGTTGGGGTACAGCAAAAGATGCTGAAAGGCTTGTTGCATTATCCTTTGATTATCTTCCTGATTATAATTCTGTTTGGAGGGATAGCCGTCTATTCATACCTGAAGATTCCCAGTGGGTTCCTGCCAGAATGGGATGAAGGTACCATCGTACATGACTTCCTGGCTCCTCCCGGAAGTTCCATTGAAGGGAGCCGGAGCATGGTGAAGAGTATCTCAGCATATATCATGACCATCCCGGAGGTAGAAGGGTATTCCCTTCGTATAGGCAGGAGCCTGGCGCATCCGCGTACGCATGCCAATGAAGGGGATTATGTGATCGGCGTAAAAAAGGGACACAAACGCTCCTCTTTCGAAATTATGGATGAGATCCGCGCCTTTGACCAGCAGTATGAACCCCGCCTGGAACCTGAATTGTTTCAGGTACTGCCCGATCGTCTGAACGATTTAAGCGGGGAGATAGCCCCGCTGATCATCAAAGTTTTCGGTAAAAACCTTGATCTTATTCAGGAAACAGCCTCCCGGATTGCCGATTCACTGGAACAGATTGAAGGAGCAGTGGATGTTTACAAGGGATTTGATAAAAGTGAGCCTGAACTGACCATTCGTATCAGGGATGAGGCAGCAACACGGTACGGATTAACCATTAAAGAAGTAAGCGACGCTGTTCATATGGCATTGTGGGGTGATGAAGCCACACAGATGATGCAGGGACTGAAAATGATACCGGTGCGTGTACGCTATCCCAAACAGGACTTCGACCACACTGAGAAAATTGAACGAATGCCCATCTATCTGGCATCTGTCGACCGTGTTGTCTATTTGGACGAACTTGCAACCATAGAAAAAATTCCCGGAAAGACAGATATTGACCATGAGAATCTGAGCCAGGTCATCAATGTGAAGGCACAGATTGCAGATCGCGACCTGGGCAGCATCGTATCTGATATCAAAGTAATGCTGAATGGTATTCACCTCCCACCGGGAGTAACGGTAGAGTTAGGGGGTCAGTATAAAAGTCAGCAAAAGGCATTTTCAGAATTGCTGCTGATTCTCAGTTTCGGTATCCTGCTGGTTTTCTCCATTTTACTTTTTGAGTTTCGTTCATTCCGCACTGCCAGTGTTATCCTGCTGGGAACGATCCTGTCGGTCAGCGGAGTCTTCCTGATGCTCTGGATCGTAAAGATCCCGCTGGATATCTCTGCTTTCATGGGGATGATCATGATTGTGGGCGTAGTAGTCAACAATGGTATTTTACTCATCGACTATGCCGAGAAATACCTGAAAGAGAAGACAGATGATATAACAACAGCACTCATGATGGCAGGCAAAGTGCGGCTTCGCCCGATCCTGATGACCACCCTGGCCACCATATTCGGATTCTTACCCCTGTCCCTCTCGATAGGTGAAGGATCGGAAATGCTGCAACCCCTGGCCATATCCATGATAGGGGGAATAAGCATCTCCATGTTTCTCTCCTTACTGGTAATACCGGGTCTGTACCGGGTGGTGAACCGGAACAAACCCGGTACCCGTAAAGATCATTAGGTTACACACAATCCTGACAAACCTTTTTGTCTCCCTTGATGCGTCCATACTGTTCAACCACCATTTCGCCGCAATCTTCGCAAACAAAACTGTCAAATGAATGCTGCTCTTTTGCCCAATCGTATGGAAACACCTCTGAGACAGACATGATCTGATCATCTGGGGCAGCCATGACCATTTTAACCAGCGGTTCGACTACTTCATCGGGAACCCGGGTGGGGGGCACTCCAATCATACGGTAACTGCGAAAGAATTCTGTTTGTTTATTCGCCGCCATGGCCTCGGCTTTTGGTGTCACCCTCACTGCCCGGTTGGTTTTCTTATCGATAAGTGTTACGCCCCACTTGCCTTTATGGTTTTTTTCAATATTACCCTTGCCAAAGGTGCAGCCCGTGATCACCTGGATCCCGTCTGCAAAACAGGTGGCACAATGGTTGTCTCCCAGTTCCAGGATCGCATGTAAAAAACTATCGCCGGTCCGTTCTACTCCCAGTGCATTCATAGCAGCCGCACCTACCCGTAAACCATTTGGCATGGCCGGGCATTTATGCCCATGAAATTTTTGCCCGAATTCGAGCCACTCTTCCGGTTGAATCATAATCAGTTAAATTTGTGTATTAATAGTTGTTATTAAACAATTACCCCTGTAATCATTTTTGCAGCAATGAGCAACAAAACGATTGCGTAAATGATTTTCACCTGTTTGGATTTAGCTTTACGCGTCATGTAGCGCCCACCAAGCTGTGAGCCCAGAATCACAGCCCCTACCACAATGGCCGTGAGCCACCAGTTCATTCCTCCCTCTGACATGTGTCCCAGGTAGCCCGAAAAAGAGGAAAAAGTTACCACGAAAGCAGTGGTGGCTGCTGCTTCTTTTGTTTTATACCCCATCATCATCAGGATCGGAGCAATGATAAAACCACCTCCCAGTCCCAGCATTCCACCGGTGAACCCTGCGAAAGCTCCAACAAAAAAGCCGATCACGCTCCTTTTAATAAAGGACATTTTGGCCTCAGGTTCAGCATGTTTAGATGACCAGAGGATACGAAGGGCTGCAGCTACAACCATGGCAGCAAAAAGAATCTTCAGGGTCTCTACAGGTACCTTGTCACTGGTCATGGCTCCCAGCGGTGCCGCAATCAATGCAGTTGCGGCCATCACTGCACCCCCTTTCCAGTCAACCAGTTTTTTCCGTGCGAAGGGGATCAGTACGAGCAGTGTATTCAGCCCGTTTAAAAGCAATCCCAGGGGGATCGCCACCGATACCATATCGAATCCGGCCCAGTTTAATACGGGTACATAGACCATACCTCCGCCCAGACCAAGCATGGCAAAAATAAATGAAGCAATGGCTATGATGAAAAAAACAATGGTGTAGAGCATATTAATAAAGTGTGTTTTTTTTCAAAATTGTGAGTGTTTGCTTACATTAAGGATGCAAATATTATTTCCCCAGTATTTTTAAAATCAGTATCATCATGCGATGGC
>JANTFK010000417.1 GCA_024763595.1 Bacteroidales bacterium
TCAGTTTTAAACCCGATTGCTGGTCGCTGGGTGTCTCCAGATCATTCAATTGATCACCGATCATAACACTATTGTCATCTCCCAGCACCAGCCTGATCTGGCTTACAAAACCAGCAGGGATGCTTTCATCCACCAGCATGGTATCTTTTCCGTTAACAAATTCAAGGAGGTTATAAATCCCCTGATGGGTATCCAGCTTCAGAAGGGTGTCATTAATCATAATCTGAACAGCCTCCACCTCAATATTCACCTGCTCATAATCTCCGGGCATATCAGTAAGCAGGAACCGAACATTTACCGGGTCTGTTTCCTGATCTGAATCCCCACAACCTGTGAGGATAATCGCCATACCCATAGCGACCGCTAAGTATTTGATTGATTCCAACATAATAAATGGCTTTTTCGTTCACCTGTTTAAACGAATTTTTCAACCATATGTTACGTTTAGAATAGGATTATATGAACTGTTGAAACCGGTTATTTCACTCTTTCACCAGCTTCAGAATCCAGTCTGAAATGATATCCAGGGTTTCAGGGTCAAATGTCTCTTCGATGACACCATATTCAGCAGGCAGCCCCGTTTCACACTTTTGAAACAGATGATTCAGACCCGGCAGGACCAGAGCGGTCACTTTATTGTTTCCTGCAGCGTTAAGTCCTTCAAGAATGGCCGGAATATTCCTTTCCGCCAGCACCTGGCAATCTTTTTCACCGTTCAGTGCCAGTACAGGGCATGTGATTGAACCAAAACAGTGAGTTGGATCAAACATGACAAAGTAGCGCATCCATGCATAGGAGGATTCAGGAATTGAGTTTAATAAGGCATTTTTCCCCTGTTTTATCTCATCCCGGCTATAAGCACCGGTAAAGTCAAGCACTTTTTCTTTCCACACCTTATAAGACGGATTATCGATCATTAATTCATATACCTTATTCATCACCACGCGATTGTCCTTCAGGATATACGCTTCTACACCACTCAGCCTCCCAATATATTCGCTTTGATCCAGGAGAATGGCTTTCCCATCTACCCCCGGGCCCGCCAATGAAATAATAAAAGCGACATCTCGATGTTCCGAAGCAAGCATAAAGGCGATCATCCCGCCTTCACTATGGCCAATGATTCCCGTTTTGGCCCTGTTAATATCATCCCGGCTATACAGGTATTTAATTGCTGATAATGCATCCAGAGCATTATCAGCTGTTGTTGAACCAAAGATACTGCCTCCGGATGACCCAACTCCCCTGTCATCATAGCGTAAAACGGCAATCCCGTTCCGTGTCAGCTGATCTGCGATCAGTTTAAATGGTTTGTGCCCGAATATTTCCTCGTCCCTGTTCTGACTACCCGATCCCGAAACAAGGATCACAGCGGGGAAAGGACCTCTTCCCTCTGGCAGGGTAAGGGTGCCAGCAAGTAAAAAACCCTGCTCACTGTTCTCAAATGAAACCTCCTCCTCCCGGTAAGGGAACGGCGGCTGTGGTTCCTGGGGGCGGTTCAATACAAACTCCCCCGTATGTTTTTTAAGGTTAAGATCAAAGCTTCTGCCTGCCTGGTTCCACTGACCTTCCATGGTTGTATCGGAGGAGATCTTCCCCACAAAATACCCGGCGATCAACGGTGCTTCGATCCTTAAAGAATCGCCGGAGCGTATGACATCACCCAGCGGGATATCCTTTGCCCCCTGGTCAGGGCTATCAAGTGTAGCTATAAAAGATGCATCATCCGTAATGGATATATTAAATACCAGACGTAACCGGGAGCTTCCCACCTCCAGAGCTCCCATCCAGGATCCAGCCAGTTGGTCATCTGAAACCTGGCCAAAAATCTGTCCGGTAATCATGAAGAGAAAAATGAGCTTCATGATCCGGGGAGTATATTTCATCATGCTGATATATTCAAATATAAATCAAATATAGTGTAAACTCCAGGGGTAACCACTGTACTGTAAATAAACATCAGTACGGGCCTCCAAAACCGTGACTGATTGTACGGATGGGAAATTCTACCAGATAAAAGCCGGTTTATACCCTGAAAGGATTTTCCAAATGCAATATATATTTTGCATTTAGGAATATTTATATTACATTTGTTATGTGGAGAATATGAAATTGAAAGTTGCAAGGGTCGAAAAAAGCCTCTCTCAACAGGAGCTTGCCGATCTGTGTGAAGTCACACGGCAAACCATTGGACTCATTGAAAAAGGAAAGTACAATCCCACATTAAATCTCTGTATCAGAATTGCAAACGCATTGGATAAAACCTTAAATGATCTATTCTGGGATGAAGAAATTTAATTTGCTTTTAACACTTGTGGCTTTGGAAACGGGATTATTCTCCTGTATTTCAAAACCACAGGGTATCACGGTTACTTTTCCTGCAGTTAGTGAACCTGTTCAAATTACTGCGAACGGAAAAGAACACCTTTTTGCCAGTTATTACGGCATCAACTCCTGGAGCAGATCGGAAAGGTATGTTACTGTGCTGGAAACAGCTATTAAATACAAGCTTCCCGGAGAAAATGAACCCGCCACCTTGGGTTTGGTTGATTTACAGACCTATCAGTATATTCCACTGACGCAAACACGGGCATGGAATTTTCAACAGGGATGTATGGCCCACTGGTTAAATACATCACCTGACTCTTTGATCATATTCAATGATATAAGGGAGGGTAAATTTGTTTCTGTGATCATGAATGTCCATACCAAAAAAGAGATAAGGACGATTCCCTGTCCCATCAGTGCGGTAGCTCCCAACGGAAAAGAAGCAATCAGTATAAATTTTGCACGTTTGCGGATTACCCGTCCGGATTATGGTTATGGAGGTAAAGGACAGGACAGCAGGGCCGATATACCATTTCCTGAGGATGATGGACTCTTTTTAATCAACCTGGAAACAGGTGAAACCAAATTAATTGTATCACTGGACCGGATCAAAGAAATGGTTCCGGAAATTCCCCGGGAAGGCATTGAATACTTTAACCATACATTGTTCAGCCGGGGAGGAAGTAAAATTTTCTGGCTGGCAAGGGCAATCCCACACAGGAACACAACTGCTTTTACAGTAAATCGTAACGGAACAAACATACAACAATGCTTTCCGGATGAGTGGGCGGGATCACATTTCGACTGGCTCAATGATAATGAATTAATGATAACAGCCAACTATCAAGGTAAACAGTACGCCCATGTTTTGTTTACTGTCGGAAAACAGGATTACAGGCGTCTGGGAAACGGACTGCTCGATTATGACGGACATGGTACATTTTCGCCGGATGGAAAATGGATGGTTACCGACACTTACCCGACAGGTGGCATGCGCGAACAAAAAATATACTTAATGGACATGAAAACAGAAGC
>JANTFK010000418.1 GCA_024763595.1 Bacteroidales bacterium
TGAGCCGGATCGATCTTGTGATCCAGATCGTTACCATGGCTGAAATTACCCCGGAACAGGAAAAAGGATTGCTGGCCGCTGTTTCCGGAGGAGCCGGCCTGACCGGGTGGCATGGCGGACTGTGTGATTCCTTCCGGATGCATACAGGTTATCAGTTTATGACAGGGGGACAGTGGGTGGCACACCCGGGTGGAGTGATTGATTACCGTGTACGGATAACCGACCGGGAGGACCCTGTTACAAAAGGACTGAATGATTTTAACATGCATAGTGAACAGTATTATATGCATGTGGATCCCAATATGAAGGTATTGGCCGCTACCACATTCAGTGGAGAACATGCTGATTGGATCGAAGGTTGTACCATGCCTGTTGCCTGGAAAAAGATGTATGGCAGGGGAAGGATATTCTATACATCCCTGGGCCACGTGATGAAAGATTTTGAAGTTCCGGAAGCACTGGAGATCATGCAAAGAGGAATCATGTGGGCTTCGGCCAGCCGGTACGCTCCTCCGGAACACTGGAAAAATCCGGTATACTGAAAAAAAAGATGGGTGATGATGGGACATTGAGAAATAATTTCTATTTTGCACTCTCCAATGAGAGAAAAATGAAGAATTACACCGATATAAACAGCTGGCGATGGCACTGGTGGCACCACCTTTTGCATGCTTCGTGGGCAATGATCGGATTGTAATATCATCATAGCAGAAATTTTCACGGGGCATGTTAGAGATAACTGCCCCGTTTTTTTTGACATAAATAACTACCCAAAATCTGTAAAATCATGACAAAAAGTAAAAAAATCATCCTCGAAGAAAATGAAATGCCGCGGCAATGGTATAACCTGGCGGCAGATCTCCCGGGAACACTGAATCCACCGCTGGGTCCGGATGGAAATCCCATCGGCCCCGAAGCACTGGCACCTGTATTCCCCATGAACCTCATTGAACAGGAGGTGAGCAGTGAGCGCTGGATCGATATCCCTGAGCAAGTACTCGAACTGCTTTCCATATGGCGCCCGGCTCCACTTGTCAGGGCCTACGCCCTGGAAGAGGCACTGGGTACACCGGCCCGGATCTACTACAAAAATGAGAGTGTATCCCCTGCAGGCAGTCACAAACCCAATACTGCGGTGGCCCAGGCCTATTACAACAAGGAGTTCGGAATAAAGAAGCTCACCACCGAAACCGGGGCAGGACAGTGGGGGAGTGCCCTCTCTTTTGCCACCTCCCTGCTCGGTCTGGAATGTAAAGTTTTTATGGTGCGGGTGAGTTTTGACCAGAAACCTTTCAGGAAGATGATGATGGAGTCCTGGGGCGGAACCTGCATCGCCAGTCCAAGTGAAGAGACCAAAGCAGGACGCGATGTACTGGCTCAGTTTCCAGATACCCCGGGCAGCCTGGGTATTGCCATCAGTGAAGCAGTAGAGGCAGCAGTAACTGATGAAAGCGGGCAAACCCGCTATTCACTGGGAAGTGTACTGAACCATGTCATGTTGCACCAGACCATTATCGGGCTGGAAGCCAAAAAACAACTGGAGAAAGCAGGTGAAAAACTTCCCGATGTGATCATCGGATGCGCAGGAGGAGGCAGCAACTTTGCAGGGATCAGTTTCCCGTTTATGCTGGATAAGATCAACGGGGCCGCCATCGATATCATCCCGGTTGAGCCGGCCAGTTGTCCCACACTGACCAAAGCTCCTTTCGCCTATGACCACGGTGACCTGGCGCAGATGACTCCGTTGCTGGCCATGAATTCACTGGGTCATGGATTTATTCCACCTCCCATCCATGCAGGTGGTCTGCGTTATCACGGGATGTCTCCCCTGGTAAGTCATGCAGTAAAAGAGGGGCTCGCCACACCGGAGGCCATTCACCAGTTGGAATGCTACGAAGCAGGAGTGCTGTTTGCACGTACAGAGGGGATCATACCCGCGCCCGAAACCACCCATGCCATCGCTTCCACCATCAGGCAAGCCAAACAGGCTAAGGAGGAGGGCAAAGAGAAGGTGATCCTCTTTAATTTCAGCGGTCACGGACTGATGGACCTGACGGGATATGAAAAGTTCTTTAACGGCGAACTTAAAAACCATGAACTCTCCCAGAAGGATTTCGAAAAGTTCACCGCGGTGCTGAAGAACTATCCATCACCGGTAGTCTGAACGATCTGATAAATGGATCCTCGCTTAATCCAGGGTCGCATCCAGTTTGACCTCAGCTGCAGCTACCAGCCGTGAAACGGGGCATTTTGCCTTGGCTGCCTGGGCCAATTCTTCGAACTTCTCCCTGGCAAGGCCGTCGCAGGTTACCCTGCAATCCAGTTCAATGGTGGTAATCACCGGTCCGGTTTCATCTTTTCCAAGGTGCACCCGGGCCGTGGTTTCCACACGATCCGGAGTAAGTCCCTCGCCGCTTATCAGGGCAGCCAGGAACATGGAGTAACACCCTGAATGGGCTGCCCCGATCAGTTCCTCGGGATTGGTTCCCGGTCCCTCTTCAAAACGGGATACAAAGGTATACGGTCCGCTGTAATTGCTGAAATTCATGGTACCGTTTCCATCTTTGAGGGTACCATTCCAGATTGATTTTGCAGTTCTGACTGACATAGTTTGTTTTATTTACTGGTTTAAGTAATACAGATTGCTGCTACAATAACCAATATACAGCCATTTTGTTCTCCACAGGGACTTCTCAACCTGCTGTTTAGGGAAAAATGCTTTACTTCATACCGTAAACAGTGAACAATGAGCTCAAACAGGCTGAAATCCATCGATATTCTCAGGGCACTGACCATGTTGCTTATGATTTTTGTTAACGACCTCTGGACACTCTCCGATGTTCCCGGATGGTTGGGGCATAAAGCAGTAAATGAAGACGGAATGGGATTGGCCGATGTGGTATTCCCTGCCTTCCTGTTTATTGTTGGCCTCTCTGTACCTCTTGCCATCAGGGCCCGGATGAAGAGAGGGGATACGAAACAGCGGGTACTCAGGCATATTTTAGAACGATCGCTGGCGCTGTTGATCATGGGTCTGTTTATGGTTAACCTTGAAAATATAGATAGCAATAACCTATTGTTTAACAGCCAGATATGGCAGATACTCATGGTCCTGGCTTTCTTCCTGATCTGGAACAGCTATCCGGACAGGCTCCGCGGCAGATGCTCCCCCTGGCTCCTGAAGGGAACGGGGTGGGCCCTCCTGCTCTTCCTCGCCATTACTTACTCAGGGGGAGGGGAGGAAGGTACAGAGTGGATGCGGTTTTACTGGTGGGGAATCCTGGGATTAATCGGCTGGGGATATCTGCTGAGTGCCCTTGTTTACCTGATAGTGGGTAACCGGCCGGGATGGATCGCAGC
>JANTFK010000419.1 GCA_024763595.1 Bacteroidales bacterium
CTTCCAGAGCTTTTTTCCTACTTCAGCCTCAGCCTTTGAACTCTTGAATTTCCAAATCAAACCATAATTAATATTTAATGAATCTTTAATTAAATCACATAAAAATACTCTAAAGTGAGAGTTGTTCCCAGATGAGGTCTTTCAGTTCATCCAGACCTTCATTTGTAACGGAGGAGATGAAGCACCAGGGTAAATCAGGGAGATGATGTTTGATCTCCTCTTTCAGTTCCTCATCCAAAAAGTCAGATTTAGAAATGGCCAGGGCCCTTTTTTTATCTAATAATTCAGGATTATATTTTTGAAGTTCTTCAAGTAAAATGAGATATTCCTTCCTGATATCATCAGCATCAGACGGGATGATAAAAAGAAGCATGGAGTTCCTTTCAATATGTCGCAAAAATCTAAGGCCAAGTCCTTTTCCCTCGTGGGCCCCTTCTATAATACCCGGAATATCAGCCATAACGAAAGAACGATTTTCCCGGTACGAAACAATTCCGAGATTCGGGGTTAAGGTGGTAAAGGGATAGTTGGCGATACGGGGTTTTGCTGCTGAAACCACAGATAACAAGGTTGATTTTCCAGCATTGGGAAATCCGACCAGGCCCACGTCAGCCAAGACTTTCAGCTCCAGTGTAAACCAACCTTCAACGTAAGGCTCTCCAGGTTGGGCATATTTTGGCGTTTGGTTGGTGGCAGATTTGAAGTGATTGTTTCCCAGACCGCCTCTGCCGCCTTTTACCAGGATCTTTTCTTCCCCGTCCTGCAAAATCTCAAACAGGAGGTTCTCTGAATCAGCTTCTTTAACAACGGTTCCGAGAGGCACTTCCACCACCAGGTCTTCTCCGTCGGCACCGCTTTTGAGTGCACCGCTTCCATTCCCGCCGTGCCCTGCCATTAAATGTTTTTGATAACGAAGGTGTAACAGAGTCCATAGTTGCCGGTTTCCTTTCAGGATGATATGTCCGCCCCGGCCACCATCACCACCATCCGGACCTCCTTTGGGAATATATTTTTCCCTGCGGAAATGAGCTGAACCGGCTCCTCCCTTGCCTGATCTGCAAAAGATCTTAACATAATCCACGAAGTTTGATTCAGCCATGTCGCGAGAGAGAGTGAATTATTTAACAGCTTCAATGACAGCACAAATACGTGCAAATATTTCATCTATGGTTCCGGTCCCTTCGATGGAAGCATATTTATGCATCTTATCATAAAAATCAATCACCGGTTGTGCCTGCTCATTATATACATTGATCCTGTTTTCTATCACTGACAGTTCATCATCAGACCGGCCCGACAACTGACCCCGTTTAAGCAATCTTTTGATAAGTTCCTTTTTTGGCACATCAAGTGTGATCATCAGGTCAATTCTCATGTCCTTGTCGGTGAGGGCATGTCTCAGGGCACGCGCCTGTTCGCGGGTTCTTGGGAATCCGTCGAAAATAAAACCATTTGCATGATTTTGCCGGTCCAGTGTTTGTAACAGCATGGCAATTACCTCCTCATCGGGGACCAATTCCCCTTTGTCCATATATGCTTTGGCTTTTTTCCCAAGGGGTGTTTGTTGTTTGAGTTCATTCCTCAGAATGTCCCCTGTTGAAAGATGGGCCAGGCTGTATTTCTGAATTAACTTTTCCGACTGTGTCCCTTTGCCTGAACCCGGAGGTCCGAATAATACGAGATTGATCATTTGGTAAAAAATTTATGGGTTTTTCAGATTTGTTGGTTTTTCTTAAATGTCCGAAATTTTTCAATGGAATATTGACATTATTGTCTCTGAGTGAAAAACGTTACTCTTCAAGCTGGTACAGATCATTGAGATTTCTTCCAAAACCCTTGTAATCAAGGCCGTATCCCACTATGAACTTGTTGGGGATCTCCATGCCAACATAGTCGAGATGAATTTGTTTCTGATAAGCTTCGGGTTTGAAGAACATGGTAACTACTTTAATATCTCCCGGTTCATAACCATTGAGTTGCTTAATTATATGCTCAAGAGTCACTCCTGAGTCAACGATATCTTCAATGATGACAACGGTTTGGTCTTTGATGTCTTCATTGATGCCAATTAACCGTTTCACCTTGCCGGTACTGGATGTACCCTCGTATGAAGCCAGTTTTAAGAAGGTTATCCTGCAATCGAGGTCAATCGATTTAAAAAGATCGGCTGCAAACATAAATGCACCGTTCAGGATACCAAGGAAAAACACCTTCTTCCCTTTTAAATCCTTGTTTATCTGGTTTGCGAGTTCCCTGACCCTGTTGGAAATTTGTTCCGATTGGATGAAGGATACAAAAGTCTTGTCTGATAATTTGACTCTGTTCATAGGGGGCTCTTCCTGTTTTGTTTATGAGGCCGAAAATACAAATATTTGATGTAACTTTGGGCAATTATTTTTTAAATCAGGCAAAATTATTGTTTATCATGCAAGCAGTTGTCAGCATTATTATGGGCTCGACTTCCGATCTCCCGGTAATGGAAGAAGCAGCAAAAATTCTGAATGATCTCCGGGTTCCTTTTGAATTGAATGCTTTATCGGCTCACAGAACACCTGAAGAGGTGGAAAAATTTGCCAGATCGGCTTCAGACAGGGGACTGAAAATAATTATTGCCGGAGCCGGTATGGCAGCCCATTTGCCTGGTGTCATTGCTTCGATGACTTCCCTTCCTGTTATTGGTGTTCCCATAAAGGCCACGCTGGAGGGATGGGATGCTGTTTTGTCCATTCTTCAAATGCCGCCGGGGATCCCGGTAGCCACGGTGGGTTTGAATGCCGCCCGGAATGCAGGGATCCTGGCAGCCCAGATGTTATCTCTTTCCGATACAGAGTTGGCCGGACGACTGGCTGATTTCAAAAAAGGACTGAAGGCTAAGGTGGTAAAAGCCAATGAAGAACTGAGACAAATAAAGTTTGATTATAAGGCTGATGCATAACAACAGGCAGTAATACTGCTTCATCCAAGGCTTTTTCATCAGAATTCCCGTCAAACTGAAGAGATTGCGAAACCCGGTTTATCAAAAGTCTGTCCTGAGCTTTTAGTTAAAAAAGAGTGTCTTTTGACATTCGGTAAATAATGATTACCTTAGTTTTTCAATTCATTTTAAAAATGAAAAACGACATTGGATGAAGTCAAATTTCTTTTTTGCATTCATTTTTCTCCTTCTTTCACAACAGGTACAGGCTATTGATAATTACCTGTCCGGCAGCCGGTTTTCCGGGATGGCCAATGCAAGTGTTATGTTGTCTGATATATGGTCGGTTAGTCATAACCAGGCCGGACTGGCATGGTTGGGGCATACCGTTTTCTCCGCCCATCATGAAAACAAATTTGTGGTACCTCAGTATGGTTTGA
>JANTFK010000420.1 GCA_024763595.1 Bacteroidales bacterium
ATGTACTGGTAATAACCACGCCCGGGTCGGACGCCGCAAAGCGTTTGGGGAAACAGATCCCGCCATCCGCTCAGTGGAAATCAAAACTGAAAAGCTATCAGTTTAATGCCAAAGGTTTTGAGGAAGCCCTCGCATACTATCTGTCACATGGTGACAGGAAAATATTTATCGTCTCCTCATCCCCGGAACAGGGGGAAAAGGTGTTGGAGCATCTTGAAAACACACTCGGCGTACTTAAAAACTTCGATTTGTACAAAGGATTATTTGGTGTCAAGTCACTTCTCAACAGTGTCACCTGTGAAGCCGGGCATCCCCTGGAGATAATAGGCAAGGGTATGAATGAAGGGAACTCATGGTTCATTTTCGACGGGTATATGGACTTCCTGATGAAAGACGAACTAACCCGGTGGATGGATGATGTGGATCTGCCTGTGGTTACCGATGTTGGCTTTTCACCCATTTACGGTTGCGAAGATTATGAGGGACTCCAGGTACAGAATATGATAAAGAAAGAGGCATGGATCAGGTATGCCCACGAGAAGGGAGGCTATGTATTCAGACCGGTATATGATGCAGACAATGATCCATTTGGTTTTATGGCCAAACATAAGGATAAAATGAATGTTTTTACACAGGACGATCCGGATCAGTATGATGGCTTTATTGCATCGGAGGGAAACAAGGAGCAGATCGACAACGGGATCATTCCGTTTATCCATACCACCGGTTATCTGAGCCAGGATCTGCTCTCCTCCATGGTACTCTTCCTGGAAAAGGGGAAGAGACTGAACAATGACCGGATCTGGGAATCCATTTTGAACAGGCAGAACGTAGCCGTTCTGGAAAGGGGCAAGATGATGGGAGAAGCCCGTTTCAGGAACGCATTGCAGATGCTGGTACTGGACAGGCTTTACCTGGAGGAGTATTTTGGCGATAAGATCGATCTGTCGGCTACAACTGAAGGATACAATCTGCTTGTGGAAGTGAGCAACAAAAATCCGTTTCCGGTAAAGGGGCGGCTGGAGATCAAAGTACCGGCTGCCATTGAAATTGCCGGGGATCTTCCCGGGTCCCTCACACTTCCTGCCAACGCTTCAAAGTCTTTTACAATAAAGCTGAGACCCGGAAAAAAAGCGATGGATTACGCCAATCCGGTTGCCGTACATTTTACCTGGGATCAGAAGAGAAAAAGCACGCTTACGATCATGGATCTTCCCCCGGCCATCTCTCTTTATAAACTAAGCTATGCCCACGCCCCGGATGCGGACTTTCCAGTAACAATCCACAACTTCTCGGAACAATCTTCATTCCCCGTCAAAGTGGAGGTATTTCAGGCAGGAGGAGATAAGAAGCAGGTCGTATTCGAAGAGACGAAAATGTGCAACACTCCGACAGCTACTTTTAAAGAAATGCCTTTTAAACTAACACTGGATCCCGGCAACTATTCTGTAAAGGTATCGGCACTGGGAACTACCGGCGAAGGTCAGCTGGGTGTTGGAAAACCGGATGGAAAACCTTATGTGTATGAGGTGGACCTGAACAGCGACGGGGTGATGGAGTACCGCATGGAAAATGACAGTGTACAGGTTACATTACTTACCACCGGCGCCCGTGTGATTGAATATATTGTGAAAAGCCGTGATGATAACGTTCTCTTCAAACTGTGGCCCGAAAAACCCATTGACGATAAACGGCCATTCAGAAAGTGGGGATATTATCCCTTTGGCGGATTTGAAGACTTTCTGGGTCAGGCCAGCATGGAAACCCATAAAGTTTACGATGCGCGAATTGTCAGGAAAGAGGGGGATTTTGTACAGGTGGAGATGGTGGCGGACTACTACGGGAACCAGATTAAGAAGACCTTTACCCTTTATGGCAACTCACCGTTGCTGGAAGTGAGGTTTGCACTGACCTTCAGGAACAGGGAAGCCAATGTGCTGGGCCCGCAACCCATCCTGGAGCTGGGCCGGCATCACGGTACGGAAGATGTGTTTACCGCTCCAACCCTGGATGGGCTGAAGGAATACAGGATGCAGCCGAAACGCTATTATGGCCAGGTAATCCATTTAAAAGAGGGATGGAATGCCGGATATGATACCAAAGAGGATATTACTTTTGTGGGTGCATATCCGGTTTCACAACCACTGTTCCTGCACATGTGGATGAATCATCCGGCCAATGGCGATGCACATCACTATTACGTAGAGTTTCAGCCCTGGACCCCCATCATTCAAAAGAGCACCATGTACTTCTCATATTACATCTGGGGAAGCGGTGGCCCATGGCAACGTGGTGTGGAGGAACTGCGGAAGCGAAACCTGGTAACAGTAAGGTAGGAACCAGGTACCGGTCATATACAACATTGTACCGTTAGTTATTAAAAGGGGCCTTCCCGGTCCCTTTTTTATTTCATCTTACATGCAGCATTTTAGCATCTTTTTTATTAACTTGTATTGCCCCGTCACGCTCATCTTATATGCATTTGCAAACTTCTGTGCATCATATAAAGGAGTTGTTATGGCCCATCCTGCTTGGCGGCCTCTTCATGCCTGGAAGCCTCAGCGGTTTATCGGCACAAACCGCAGTTCCCGACACCCTGGATACAACACCTGCACAATCCGGTTATATTGATGGGAATGAAATCGTTACCACTGCGCTGGGTATTGAGAGAGAGATGAGGAAGGTCCCTTATGCGGTCCAGCAGGTGGAAACAGTAAATTTTTCACAGGCCCGGGAACTGAATGTGATAAACTCCCTCCAGGGCAGGGTGGCCGGTATGGATCTGATCAAAACCAGCTCCGGTCTGGCTTCTGCCACCCGGGTGGTGCTACGGGGAAACCGGTCCATTACGGGTAACAACCAGCCATTGTATATTGTGGATGGTGTACCCATCAACAATTCATCTTTCAGCGTACCCGGCGGTGAATATGGCGGTATACAGGCCGGAGATGGAATCGGGAACATCAACCCCGACGACATTGAGTCTGTTACCATCTTAAAAGGAGCCAATGCTGCTGCGCTTTACGGCTCCAGGGCCGCCAACGGTGCCATTGTAATCACTACCAAAAAAGGCAGGGCCGGAAAAGGGATCGGAGTTGAGTTCAATTCCAACTCTTCCATTGAAAGGGCCATGGTCCTGACCAGGTTCCAGCATGTTTACGGACAGGGGAACGGTGGTGTCTATATCAAGACCAGCGAGCTCGGATGGGGAGCAAAAATGGAGGGCCAGATGGTGGAAACCTGGTCCAGGGATCCGGCTGATGCAGGTCAAACCTATGCTTACAGCGACCATAACAATTTCGAGGAGTTTTTCCAGACCGGCTATAACCTGGCCAATACACTGACGC
>JANTFK010000421.1 GCA_024763595.1 Bacteroidales bacterium
AACGGCATGTTTGATAAGAAACCCGCCATTATTGTCAGGTGCAAAAATAGTGAAGATGTTGCTCAGTCGGTAAAATTTGCCAGGGCAAACCAGTTGCAGATAGCTGTAAAAGGAGGCGGTCACAACTCAGCCGGGAATGCAGTTTGTGATGATGGAATAATGATTGACCTTTCCCTTATGCAGCAGGGACAGGTGGATCAGAAAAGAAAGAGCGTTAAGGTGGAAGGAGGGGCTTTGCTGGCCGCCGCAGATGAGGTTACCCAGGAATATGGGTTGGCTGTATCTGCAGGAATTATATCACATACCGGTGTAGGCGGGCTCACCCTGGGCGGAGGATTTGGATGGATCAGCAGAAAATACGGACTCACCATCGATAATCTCCTATCAGTAGAACTGGTTACTGCCCGGGGAGAGATAGTTCATGCAAGCTCCACTGAGAATGAGGATCTTTTCTGGGCGGTGCGCGGTGGAGGAGGTAATTTTGGTATCGTGACCACATTTGAGTTCCAGGCTGCCGATATCGGTACGGAAATATATACAGGCCCCGTGGTGAAACGATTTGAAGATGTAGTCGAGTACATACGTTTTCACCGGGAGTATGTTCGAACCCTGCCCGATGAAATGACCATTTGGATGGTTATTCGTCATGCACCGCCACTACCCTTTATTCCGGAAGCATATCACGGGAAGCTGGTGGTGCTTTTACCTTTCGTCTGGCTGGGAGATCCGGAGGAAGGAGAGAAGCTGATTCAACCCATCCGGGATTTTGGAGAGACTGTTGGAGATGGCTCAGGGATCAATCCCTGGAAAGCCTGGCAGTCTGCTTTTGATGGCCTGGTTGACCATGGCGCACGCAACTACTGGAAATCACATCATTTAAAGGAACTCCCCGATGAATGCATAGACATCATTGCCTCTTATGCGGCACAAATGCCTACAGATGAATGTGAAGTATTCATACCACATATGGAAGGGGCACCTGCCCGTGTCGATCCTTTGTCTACTGCATTTCCCCACAGAAACACACCTTTTGTGCTGAATCTGCATACCCGCTGGCAGCATGAATCGGATGATGAACGCTGCATCAGCTGGGCCCGGGAGTTCCATGATGCCACCCGTCCTTTTAGCCAGGGAGTCTATGTCAATTTCCTCAGTGAAGAGGGAGATGATCGTGTAAGGGAAGCATATACCGAAGAGGTATGGAACCGTCTGGTTGAAGCAAAGAACAGGTGGGACCCGGAGAATACATTCCGGATGAATCAAAACATTGCTCCCACTGTGTAGGCCTGGCCCCGGTTAGCGCTTCTTCTTTTCATTTTTTTGTAATATTGACATACGAACCTATCTCAAACATCAATAAAAATGAAAGCTAAAACCCATTCAGCAGTTCTGGTCCTGCTTGCAATGATGATGAACAGTTGTACCACGAATATCGAATACAGAAGAATATCAGCAGATGAGTACCGAAGCAGGATGAAAGCCGGCTGGCTGGGACAGATGGCCGGCGTGGGCTGGGGAGCTCCCACCGAGTTCAGGTATAATGGCATGATCATCCCCGAAGAGCAGGTGCCGGAATGGAAACCTGAAATGATCAACCAGCATCTCCAGGATGATATCTATGTGGAGATGACATTCCTGAAGAGCCTGGAAGATCACGGTTTTGATCTCTCCATCCGGCAGGCCGGCATCGATTTTGCCAACAGCCGGTACAGGTTGTGGCATGCCAATTACAATGGCCGGGAGAATTTACGCACAGGTATTGCTCCTCCCTGGTCGGGACACCCGGCCTTTAATGCACACGCAGATGACATTGACTACCAGATTGAAGCTGATTTCTCTGGCCTGATCGCTCCGGGGATGCCGCAAACCGTGATAGAACTGGGGAATAAATTCGGCCGGATCATGAACTACGGTGACGGACTGTACGGAGGAGAGTTTGTGGGTGCCATGTATGCCGAAGCATTCTTTGAATCGGATATGCAAAAGATTATCGGGGCCGGATTATCCTGCATCCCGTCTGAAAGTCAATATGCCGAGGCTATCCGGGATGTGATCCGCTGGCATGAGGAGTATCCGGATGACTGGCAAAAGAGCTGGCAACTGATCGAAGAGAAGTACAACCTGAACCCGGATTACCGGAAATTCAGCTGCAGTAAAGGTCCCGGTTTTAATATCGATGCCAAGATCAATGGTGCCTATATTGTCATGGGGCTGCTCTACGGTGAAGGGGATATGGATAAGACAATCATAATCTCTATGCGATGCGGAGAGGATTCGGATTGTAATCCTTCCAACGCTGCCGGGATTCTGGCCACTTCCCTGGGCATGGAGCATCTTCCGGAGAAATTTAAAACGGGTATCGACGATACCACCCATTTCTCCTATACAGCCTATGATTTCCCTTCACTTCTGAAAGTCTGTGAACGCCTCTCCAAAGAAGCTGTTGTGCTTGCCGGGGGGCGTATAGAAAAAGATGCATCAGGCAGGGAGATCTATGTGATTCCCAAACAGACACCGGTTGTGGGCCCTCTGGAGCAATGTTGGGCACCATCAGAAATTGATGCAGATATCCATTTCACCCCGGAAGAGATGGCCATGATCACCATAAAAAGCGAATCCCCTTAATGCATGGACATGAATTGATTATTTTGTAACTTACATAGGTTTACCGGAACCAGAAAAAAAACTTTCTATTCTTACCAAAAGATACAGCCTATGAAAACAATTATCACAGGATCGATTGTATTTATTATCTGGTCGGTCCTTTCTACCATGTGTTACCTGGACTACGTCAAAGGATCACCACCTGATGAATCTGTACCACCGGTTCAGTCAGCAGAGAAGGTATCACCTTCTGCCCCGGCACCTGAACCCGCAGTGGCAGTTACTGAACCGGCCATTGAATCGCCCGGAACCTATACGGTCCACCATGACTTTGACCGCAGTGAAATTATTCCCGATGATGAATTTAACAGCTATATCGACCGGGCCAAAACTTATGTGGAAACAAAGGGATCATCCACACTGAATGTTACCGGGCATACAGATTATACCGGCTCTGAGGATTATAATTACAGGCTGGGATTACGCAGGGCTGAAAAAACCCGGAATTATCTGGTCAGACACGGGATATCAGAACAAAAGATCTCCATATCCTCTCAGGGAGAATCCTCCCCGGTTGCTTCCAACGGAACCATATCCGGCCGGGCGCAAAACCGAAGAACTGAGATTCAAGTAGTTAACTCAAGTTGCTATTTAAAATAATGTTCTCGAAATCGCATAACCAAAAATGAATATGACCACTTTCAAAAGGAATCCAAACTCTGTGACAGCAT
>JANTFK010000422.1 GCA_024763595.1 Bacteroidales bacterium
CGGAACCAAGAACCTCATCACCAGCAACTTGCAACCAGTAACCAGCAACCAGCAACCAGAAACCACATTATCCGCACGCTGTCGCTGAAGCTTTAGCGTAGGCGCCCGAAGCGTATTTTGATCCTTACCTGCCCGACAGCACAAAATCATATTTCCCCGACCCGGTTGAAAAGGTGATGTGCTTCTTTTCGATTACCGCTGCATTTATGCCTTCAACACCGGAAATAAATTCATTATTTTCCCAAACTTGCTTACCGCTTTCGGTAATGGTTAGGTTTTCAAAATTCCGCAATGGTATGCTGATGGATGCATCACTGTTGGCCGGAATCTCAACATGCAGGCGGATCTCCCCTGGCGATTGCTGCCAGTTCGAAACGACCCTGCCATGTACCGTGGTAACATAAGCCCCGGCAAACGATAAAGCCCCCGGAATAAAAGGGTGTATCCGTATGTGTTTATATCCGGTGGTGGTTCCTCCGTCCATGGGAGAACGGATGCCGGCCAGGTATTTGTAGAAAAACTCCGATACCGTTCCAAACATCTGGTGGTTGTGGGAATGGATCCCTTCCCATTTCTCCCAAAGTGTGGTTGCGCCCATTGACAGCCAGTAACCGTATCCGGGATAGGTAGTCCGGGTAGCTACAGTATAGGCCACATCACTCCGGCCGGCATGTGTCAGCACCGGCCACAGGTATTTTGTTCCGATGATACCGGTATTCAGATGACCCTGGTGCGTTACCATGATGTCTTTCGTTAAATCCTGCAATACCTGCTCCCTGTGCCCTTCAGGGACCAGATCCAGGGCCAGGGCCAGTATCTGGTAGGCCTGATAAAGTGTAGCTGTGCCATACAAATTTGTTTCCGGATCAAAAAATTTCTTATTGAAAGCCTGTTTGATCGTATCGGCTATAGCAGCATATTTCCCTGCATCTTTCTCATAACCCAGCACATCTGCAATTTTTGAAAGCGTACATGCATCCAGGTAGAAATAAGCGGTGTTGACGACCGGATGGTTAGGCCCGTCCGACTGTCCCGGGGCGCACCACTCACCCAGCGAATCCCAGTATCCTCCAAAAGCATTGATAATGAACGGCTCAGACGGGTTGGCATCACTCTTTGCCAGGTTGTGAAGGTAAGTCAGGTATTTTTTCATGGTCACATAATGAGTTGCCAGGACTGTTGTATCGGCATAATAGCGGTACATCCACCAGGGGATCAGGACATAGGCGCTTCCCCAGGCGATCCCGCCGCCGTTACCACCGATCAGGGTGGGAGAGGTGTTGGGGATACGACCGTTGTCATATTGGGAATCCCGCATGTCATTGAGCCATTTGGTATAGAAAGAAGCCATCCGGAAATCATGGATGCTCGTCTCGGCAATGATCTCCCCGTCGCCTGTATATCCTCCTTTTTCGCGGTGGGGGCAATCTGTAGGCACACTGTGCAGGTTGCCTTTCTGCGACCACACGGCAGCCCGCCATATCCGGTTCAGCAATGAATCCGATGATTCGAACATCCCGGCCGGCTCAAGAGCGGTATGGACCACTCTGCCCTCAACAAACATTGAATCCAACTGATCAGGCTGATCCGTTGCTACCTCCAGATAACGGTAACCGGTATAAAAGGTGCCCGGTTCATATATTTCCATGCTGCCTCCTTTCAGTGTGTAACCGGTCCATACCCGGCCATGGTAGTTATGATTTGTACTCAGGCGGTCACCGGGTTCCAGAGCCTTTGGAAACAGCGAATCATTCAGCGTTTCAGCGGCGCGTACACGAACGGTTAAACCCGTTTCTCCTTTCACTCCAATACGCCACCACCCGGCAAAGTTCAGTCCCAGGTCGAACAACCAGACACCGGGATCAGGATGCGTTCCGGCAACAGGTTCCAGGGTCTGCATCACTTTCATTGGAGGCATAAGCTGTGATTTCAGGATCACACCGGGATCTCCGGCAAGGGCAACCCCCTCCCACCCCGAATCATCGTAGCCCGGAGCTGACCAGCCGGCCTGTTCCAGGCGGGCATCGTAATCCTCACCGCCATACACATGGTTGAAAGTGATGGGGCCTGCGGAAGATTTCCATGTGTTATCCGTTATCAGAGTACTTTTGCTTCCGTCCGCAAAAGTAAGGTCAAGTTGCATGAGTGCACGCGGAGAATTGGAACGAGGCTCGTGGCCGCTCCAGCCGTACCGGCCTTGCACGGAAAACACCCGGTACGTACCGTTACCAAGCATGATGCCCACAGCATTATCCCCCTGCTTCAACTGTCCGGTCACCTCATAGGTGGCATACAATACTCTTTTGCGGAAGTCTGTCCTTCCGGGGTCCAGCACATGGTCGCCGGTCTTTTTGCCGTTTATGTAAAGTTCATACTGTCCCAGCCCTGTAACATACACCCAGGCATGTTTTATCTTTTTTTCAATCTTAAATTCTTTTCTGAACAGAGGTGCGGAGATGGAGGTGTCTGCAGCGGAGATCCACTTTGCTTTCCAGTCTGTTTTACGGAGCAAACCCATCTGAAACCAGCCCTGTGTACTCGCTGTCCCTTTATCTCCCTTTTCATCCCATACCCATACTTTCCAGGTATATTTTTGACCGCTTTCCAGGGAGGCACCCTGGTAGGCGATGCCGGTGGTTTTGTCTGACAGGACCTTACCCGAATCCCAGACTTTCTCTCCCGCCGGCCCGCTTACCGTGATCCGGTATGCCGACTGCACAGTCCCGCGACGGGCACATGTAACGATCCACGAAAAGCGGGGTTGCGGAACATCAATTCCGGACGGATTAACCAGGTATTCACAGCGCATATCCGAAACACTGATCCTTTGATCAGGTGAAATGCAGGATTCCGGAATGAAGAAAATAAAAACAAGAAGGAGAGCAGTGTGCAGATGTTTTTTCATGACCATGGGCTTTAATTATTTATTCAAAAATAGCATAATCTTCAGGAAAGTCATTAAAAAATACCCGGGAAATAATCTCAAAACAGGAATAATCTACATAAAAAAAGCAGCCTGTGAAATGACTGGTCATTCACAGGCTGCCGCTATCTTCCACTAACCCAAAACAGACTTAAAGCTTTTTATGACAAAACCACCAGTCGTAGCATTCATACTCTTTCTGACGTTCACCGGCAGTTTTGGTATCTGTGGCAGGGGGTATAATAACCCGGTCACCAATCAGTTCATTCTCCGGCCAGTTGGCAGGTGTGGCAACACCTTCCTTGTCAGATACCTGCATGGCTTTAACCGCCCGCACAATTTCATCCATATTCCGGCCTATTTCCTGCGGATAATAAATGATCAGGCGGATCACACCCTTAGGA
>JANTFK010000423.1 GCA_024763595.1 Bacteroidales bacterium
TCATCTTATTACTGAAACTCCGGGTCCGCAATCAAAAAAAGTCCATGAAAGTACAAACCGCTATTTTCGCGGCCTCTCATCGCAGGTTAAATTGTTTCCTGTTGCTTTTGAAGAGGGGCATGGTATAACACTTACCGATGTTGACGGAAACAAATACCTGGATTTTTCTTCCGGCATTTATGTTACCTCACTTGGACACAGTCATCCGAAAATCGGGGAAGCAATAGCCAAATGGGCCAATAAATTGCTCAATTGTCACGATTTTGCTACTCCCGTAAAAGAGAAGCTGCTTGAGAAAATGGTTGAAGTACTTCCGGGCAACCTCAATGCCATTCAGTTTTACAGTGACGGGACCTCGGCTGTGGAAGCAGGTATTCGTGCGGCCAGGGCCATCAGTAACCGGCATGAATTTATTTCCGCTTTCAGGGATTTCCATGGAAAGAGCATGGCAGCAGTGAGTTGTGCCCAGATGATCCGGGGTGATGTTTTCAGTTACGGTCCCACACGTGCTCCCGGGTTCTATATGGTACCGCGTCCTGATCCTTACCGTCCGCTCTTTAAAAAAGCTGATGGTTCCATTGATACGGATGCCTATATCGATTTTTACGAGATGTTTATTCGTGAAAGTACTGTCGGGAATGTAGCAGCCTTTGTACTGGAACCTGCCCAGGGTTGGGGCGGATCCATCTTTCCGCCGGAAGATTTCTTT
Source organism: Bacteroidales bacterium (assembly GCA_024763595.1). Lineage (GTDB taxonomy): Bacteria > Bacteroidota > Bacteroidia > Bacteroidales. Next base: position 710 of record JANTFK010000423.1, read on the forward strand.
CCCGGGTTGCGTAAGTTCTGTGATGAAAAAGGCATCCTGTTATTCGATGATGAGGTACTTGCAGGGATGGGACGCACCGGTGAGTGGTTAACCCTGAACCACTGGGATGTGGTACCGGATATTGTAACCCTCGGAAAATCATTTGGAAACGGATTCCCCGTAACGGCCATGGTTGTTAAGGAGGAGTATGCGGATGCCCTGGATAAAATCTCTGCCTCATCAAGTTACGGTGGCAATCCCATGGCCAGCGCTGCAGCCCTGGCATCTATAGAAGTGATTGAGAAAGAAGAAATTCTTGAAAATGTACGCCGTGTGGGGGCGGTTATGATGACACGAATGGAGCAGATGAAAGCGGATCATCCGATTATTGGTGATGTGAAGGGAAAAGGCTTCTTACTGGGCATGGAACTGGTGAAAGACAAATCCACTAAAGAGCCCTTTGATGAAGCGGGGAAGCTGGTATACCAGAAAGCTTTCAGAAAAGGGCTTGCCTGGATCCCGGCCGGCCATATTCTTCGGATGTCGCCACCATTAATCATGGATGAGCATTACGCGATCATGGGACTGGATATCATTGAGGAATCAATTGCGGAAACGGAGAAAGACTTTGGTTATTAGCTAGTTGCATGGGTTTATATTTAAAACAATTAATATGTCAAGTTCTTTTGCGAAAAAAATAGGGCCTCCGGTGCCATTGTTGATTATTGGGATTGTATTTTTCACCATCGGGTTTGGGATAGGGATCAGTGGCTTTCTGACTCCGGCGCTCCGGTCTGCATTTGACCTGAGCATCGGTCAGTCCTACCTGGTGCTTGCAGCCATTTCCTCAGCTTTTGTGATTTTTGCCCGTCCCTCCGGCTGGGTAGTACACAAACTCGGGTACCGGAAATCACTGGTGCTCTCTTTCATGATCATGGCGCTGGGTATGTGGCTCTTTGTTCCATCTACCCATGCGGAAAGCTACGTTTTGTTTTTACTGGCGCTTTTTGTCGGGGGAATAGGAAATACCCTGTTGCAGGCTTCAGTGAATCCCTATATTACCATTGTAGGACCGGAGGATACAGCAGCCGCACGGATTTGCCTGATGGGAATCCTGAACAAGTCTGCCTGGTGGGTGGCCCCCGTATTCCTGGGTTTGTTCATTGACCTGACCAATGTTCAACTGGGGGATATAATTATGCCGTTTTACATCGTGACTGGGATCCTGATTCTGTTGGGCATCCTCCTCTATTTTGCACCGCTTCCGGAGGTGTCAGCTGAAGGTGAATCGGATGGACAGGGTTCGGAAACAGTCTCACAATCCTCCTATGCTGCCGGAAAAACAAGTATCCTGCAGTTCCCCCATTTGCTGCTGGGATTGCTTGCACTTTTTGTTGTATCGGGAGTGGAGGCAATGCCACTGGTTTCCATTATCGATTTTGCACGTACCGCTTTCGGTGAGGTGGAGAATCTGGACTCTTTTCCAAAGTATGTGACCATCGGAATGTCCCTGGGATATCTTTTCGGGGCGATTGCCATGCCCCGTTACATTACTCCGGTCAAAGTGATGATCTGGTTTGCAGTGTTAGGGTTGGTCTCTGCATTCGGAATCATCTATTTACCTCCAAAAATCGCCTTTTACGGATTGATCCTTACCAGTTTTTCCATTTCGGTGATGTTTCCGATCATCTGGCCCCTGGCGCTGAAGGACCTGGGAAGGTTCACAAAAGCCGGTGCTTCAGTGATGGTAATCGGAATAGCCGGTGGTGCGGTAATTACTGTCATTTACGGATTTATTGTCGATGCCATAAAGACCACAGAACAGGCGGTGGTGGCAGATTACCAGGGAGCCTACTGGGTATTGATCCCCTGTTACCTGATCATCCTCTATTACGGCATATCGGGACATAAAATAAGAACCAGGTAAAAGCATTGCAGTGAGCGATTTCACTTATGTATAAATTTATGATGAAACAGATTGTCCAAAATACAGTAGTTCTGTTTTTCCTGGGAATGTTGTTCCAGATGTTTCTGGTAATCAATACGTATGCATCCAATTACGTTACAGTTGTAACTTATGGAGGTCAACCCTATATTGCTGATATGGACCATGGTATGCAGAAGATGGTTGATCAGGTAAAAGCGTACTGGAGCAATAAACTGAGTGTGGTTCTTCCCAATGATCCTGATATAATCGTGCTGGCTGAGCACTGTGATATTCCTGCAGGATTATCCTTGAAGAAAAGAAAAGAATATACCAGGGTTAGGGGGAATCAGATCCGGGATTTCTTTAGCTCCATTGCGAGAAAACATCACACCTACATAGCGTACGGGACCTATGTTTTTGCGGATAACGGTAAACTGTACAATTCACTTGAAGTCCTGGACCGGACAGGTAAAAGAGCCGGGATCTACCACAAGAATTTTTGCACCATTGGCGAAATTGAATCAGGGATCAGTGTGGGAAGTGAAGCGCCATTGATCCAGTGTGATTTTGGGACCGTTGCAGGTGTTATTTGCTTTGACCTGAACTTTTCCGAGTTACGCGACAGGTATGTCCCGCTTCATCCGGATATCATTCTTTTTTCATCCAATTATCATGGCGGATACAAACAAAGGGACTGGGCCTTT
>JANTFK010000424.1 GCA_024763595.1 Bacteroidales bacterium
TTGATACGTTGCACCCGGCTGCCTATTACTGAACAAACATTTTTTTAATGTCAACCCAGTTTTGAGCGGCTACTTTAACAATTAATAGTCCTTTTCCATTTAAATGAATGGTGGTTTGAACCTTTTCCATTCCTCCGGTGGCAGGCAGTTTTTTATGGAATATCAACCTGCCCCGGATATCATAAACGTTAATATCGAATGGTCCTGTTCCTCCGGAGATATCCAGGGTAAATGAACCTGAATTCGGATTTGGGTAAATAATGAAGTTATCCGGTGAATGTTCCTGGTGAACCGGATCTGTTGAAAGGGGCGAAGCATATAAGGTAAGATAAAAAGTACCTTCAAGGTTTCCACCGCTGCCATCTACCTGTACCCAATAGGTTTTTCCGGGCACCAGCTGATCTATTTCTGTAATGGCAGCCGCATAATTATCTTCAAGAGTATGATAATCGTCATTAGCGGCTAAAATAGTGTAATTTCCCGTTAGAAGACTATCAGCACTTTGAGCGGAATATACAGCTATCTGGTTGTCAAATCCTCTGGAGTCGAGTGATACAACCCCCAAAGGCGGACCTTCAAACTGAAACCAGACAGTATTGCCTAAAACACCGTCGCCTGTGCCGAATTCATCACACCAGTCTGTTTGCGTATTACAGTCGCCCAGGGGCGGGTGTGGCTCGCCCGGTTCAACAGAAGCGCCAAAATTGATATATGGACCATTATCCCCAAAATCGAGGTGCGATGCAAATCGCACTTTATCATTCTGAAAAACGGTTATCCTTATTGAGTCTTCATCGGAGCAAAGCCCATCGGTGGCAGAAACATAATACGTAATGCTGGTATCAGGTGAAGCTTTTACAATTGGTCCGGTAGTGTCTAAAAGCCCTTGAGCCGGATGCCAAAGGTATTGTTCGGCACCAAAAGCTTCCAACTGAGTGGTATCGCCTCTCCAGAAATACTTGCCGGCTCCGGAATGCACGCTGATATCAATTGAAGAAGTTGTTTTAACAAAACCAGTACGGGTAATACTATCAACATTGGTATGGCGATAAGCCAACAGTTTAATATTCCTGTTGCCTTCAGATGAAAAACTGACTCTTACCGTATCTTTAGTTAGATCTTCAGTTTGAGCATCCGCTCCAAAGACCCACCGGATACTATCGGCATCTTCAACAGACTTATTGATAAAAATGAAACCGCCCCCGATGCAACTTTCATACCTGTCAACGGTAAAATCTGCAAAGAGGGGCAGAGAATCCGGATGATAAATATCGCTCTCCCACATCCCGCGCCCATAAGTTCCAGCTCTCAATTTTTTCCCCGGATAAAAAATTTCCATTTCATTTACAATAACATTAGGCAGGTTTTTGTTAAACAGTTCCCACTGTGGCATGGTTTTGTTGCGGAAATAAACACCCAGATCGGTTCCTGCATAGAGTACTTTGTTGGTATTATTTTCATATACCAGGCACGTGACAGGTACATTTGGAATACCCGTGGAATAATTAACCCACGTATTTCCCCCATCGACAGAGGTGTAGATCTTTTTCCCGTCCTGAAAGTTTGACAGGCTAACCCAAACCTCTTGCGGGTCATATTGGGAAACAATGATGTATGAAATCACCCCTGATGGGAGTCCTGTTGTAATTTCATTCCACTGCTCTCCTTCATCATCGGTTCTCCAGATGGCACTTTTTGCGGCGGCATAGATCACTCTGGGATTTGAAGGTGCCACGGCCAGGGCATTATAGGCTTTGTCGCTGGTAATTCCCGATGCTATTTTCTGCCAGCCAAAACCCTGGTTACGCGTCATGTAAAGATTTGTATAACCGGCATAAAGAATATCCGGATTTTCCGGATTCATTATGTAAGGAGTGACCCATGCCCCCGGATCATTGTCATCGGGAACAATGGAATTAAAATTTTTTCCCGCATCAAAGGACACTTTGATATGGCCACGCTGGCTGCTTGCATATAAAATATTCGTATCAGCATAATTCACTATACACTCCATGCCATCTCCGCCTACCACAACTTTAAAGGTGGAATCAATTAATTTTATGGATGAGTTGTCCTGACTTCCCATCAGCATCAGATCAGACCGGGTAGCTGAAATCCCCAAACGGTAAATTTGTAGAATACCCAACCCGTCAGTGATATCCTGCCAACTGGTTCCTTTGTTTTCGCTTTTATATATTCCACCATCATTTCCCGAATAGAGGATATTGTTTAACGGATTGATTTCCAAAGCATGCTGGTCAACATGGACATAAGGAACAGTTTTAACATTATTGTTCGTATAACCATAGCTTATCAGGTTCCAGGAAGTACCCCCGTTTTCCGTTTTCCAGATATTTATACCACCAACATACACTTCCGATGGATCAGAGGGTGACACGGTGAGTGCCAGATCATACCACCCCTGGCCCTTTGTGTCATCTCCTGTAGGACTGGTCCCCAACAGGTTTTTTGTGGTATTGGTAAAACTTTGCCAGGTATTTGCTTCATCTATAGAGTAATACAGGCCCTGAAACGCCGTATTGTCTTTATCGGTGCACAAAGCATAAACCCGTTCAGGATTTGCAGGGGTAACGGCCAGGGCAATCCTCCGGATCGTACTGTTGTCAATACTTCCAAAGGATACATTAAAAGACCGGCCCCCGTTGGTTGATTTATAAACCGTGGAATACCCTGAGCTATAACTTGCAGCATAAACAACATCAGGATCACCGGGTTTATATTCAAGGTCTTTGTAATTACCACCAATTGCAATTGCTGCCTGTCCACCACCATTGGTTATAAAATATATTCCGACATTGGTAGCCGCAACCAGGGTGTCCGGATGATCAGGGTTCAATAAAAGGCGGGTAACTACGAGATTATCACTTTGAGAATAATTCAGACTGGTGGGAGACCATGAGATTCCTCCATCCACCGATTTGAGAACACCTGCCGAATAAAGAGCTCCGGCATCCCTGTCTCCTGTAGCTATATATAACGTTTCGGGATTGAAAGGATGAACTGCTATGTCGGCAATTCCAATTGACGGAATGTGGTCTGTTAAAGCATGCCAGGAAAGTCCGCCATCTGCTGTTTTCCATAATCCTCCGGTAGGTGAACCCACCCAAAATACCAGCGGGTCTGTAGGATGAAAGGTAATACAATCAATCCTTCCCGTACCTACCACATTCCCTGTGTTGATATTGGTGGGGGGTGTGTCGGGGCCGATAAAATGCCAGTTGCCCAAAACCTGTTGATCCAGGGTGGATGACAGTTCACTATAAGCCTTCCATAAAG
>JANTFK010000425.1 GCA_024763595.1 Bacteroidales bacterium
ACACCTACTACGGGAAGAAGCTGGGAATGGAACCCAACTCGGGCAGTACCACCAACCTGGTATTCAAACCGGGGAAAAAGAAGCTGGAAGGATTACTGGCCGACATCGGCCGGGGCATCCTGGTAACCGGGTTCAACGGCGGTAACAGCAACCCTGTCACCGGTGATTTCTCCTATGGGATCGAAGGATTCCTGGTGGAAAAGGGGGAGCTGGTGCAACCGGTTGCAGAGATGAACATCACCGGCAATTATAAAAAGTTATTGAAAGAGCTGGTAGCTGTGGGGAATGACGTGGATACCACACGCTCATGGAGGCTTCCCTCCCTTGTATTTGACAATGTGGACTTCAGTGGAATATAGCATCTGAGATCCTGTTTATTTTCTGTAACCTCCCATGATTTCCGCTGATATCATATGGTATTCGGGGGGCATCCTGTGGATCTTCCATAAAATTCTATAAGCTCCTATGGATTCCCGCCCGACATGAAAAGCCCTATATGCGAAATGGAGGGCGGATATGTGAAGGCTTCTATCACCACCCTTAACCTGGAAGTGGTCACCGGATCCACCTGCAGGATCCGTTTATAACCGATGGTAGTGGCACTGGCTATCCGGCTCCACTCCCCCCGGCCGGTTTCAGCCTCCACATAAAAGCTGCTGATCCGCTGTCCCCGCTCAATGGGCTCCTGAAGCACCAGGAGGTCAAAAGTCCGGGGAGCCTTCAGTGTAAGGGTCACCTCAACAGTTCCATCCTTCAGCCGCTTACGTTTCATGGAAGCATTTGCGGCCAGGTCATCTGCAAAGATCCTGTCTATCATCTCCCTGAATTGCGTCAGGTGCGCCACATCGGTTTCATGGATCAGGCCGCGCCTGTCGGGGGGCAGGTTCAGCAACAATACACCGTTCCTGCCCACAGATTTGTAATAGATATTCATCAACTGCTGCGGGGTCTTCACCAGGCTGTCCTGCGATGCATGATAGAACCATCCCGGCCTTATGGACACATCGCACTGACCAATGATCCACCTGTCGCCCTTCGGGTCTCCCCTATTCAGATATTCCTGGTCTGCATTCCCGATTACCAGCCTGTCTCCGGAAATAGTCGACCAGAAAGTCTCACCGGCATAACCCTTTTCATTTCCAACCCAGCGGATATCGGGCCCTGCATCCGAAAAGATTTTGATACCCGGTTGGAGTTCCTTCACCAGTTTCACCGTTGTGGGCCAGTCATAATAGGTTTTTCTGTCGATTCGTCTTTCCTCTTTGGCACCACCGTAATACCCGTCGCCGCCATTGGCCCCGTCAAACCAGATCTCATTGATCTCACCATATTGTGTTAACAACTCCCTCAGTTGATTTCTGTAATAGGTGATGTATGCAGGTTTTCCGTAATCTTTATGATTCCTGTCCCATGGTGACAGGTAAAGGCCCACTTTAATGCCATGTTTCCGGCAGGCATCCGTGAATTCCCTGACTACATCCCCCCGGCCATCCCTGAAGGGACTGTTCTTAACACTGTGTTCCGTATAGGCACTGGGCCAAAGGCAAAAACCATCATGGTGCTTGGCGGTAAGGATCAGCTCCTTCAGGCCACCCGCTTTAGCTGTCTTAACCCATTGTTCAGCATCCAGTTCCGCAGGATTGAATATGGCAGGATCCTCATCCCCGTATCCCCACTCCTTATCTGTATAAGTATTGACAGTAAAATGGATGAATCCCACCATCTCCATTTGCTGGTATTCCACCTGCGCCGGCGAGGGAAGCACCGGACCGGGCCCTGAAGCACAATCCGTCAGAAAAAGAGCCGGTACAATTGCTAAGAGAAGTTTTCTCATATCCGTTAAATATAATAAATCAGTAGTGTCCGACTAAAAAAATAAAGAGAAGGGTACTCCCCGGAGGTTTCCCCTTCATGTTGTAGATTTGTTTTTGCACAACAAAATACAACATGGGTAAAAATACGGAAATAAAGTTTGTCGGACAGCCGATATTCAAACAGATAGTGAATTTGACAGATGCAGTTAACATAGAGAGCTTGGTAAGGAAGCATAACAGCGACTATTACTACAAGGCATTCAAGAGCAGGACACACTTGATCACGATGCTGTTTGGTATACTGAGCCGCTGTGACTCCATGACCGAGATCTGTGAAGGGATGCGGGCTCTGGGAGGAAAGCTTAACCATCTGGGGATGAAAAAGGCTCCTGCAAAGAGTACCGCCTGTGATGGCTTACGCAACCGGGACAACCGAATCTTCGAGGATTTGTATTTCAGTCTGGTTAAAAAGTACCAATCATTTTTGTCGGACAGCCGAACCTTCGGATTGACCTTCAAAGAGGTTCTTTTGATTGATTCCACCACCATACGCCTATTCAGTGACATACTCAAGGGTGTTGGGCGTAACCCCAAGGGAGACGGGAAGAAAAAGGGTGGACTGAAAGTGCATATGCTGATCGATGCAGTTCAATCGGTTGGACGGTTTATTAAAATCACGGAAGCCAAGGTACATGACAAGAACTTTCTTAAAAGCCTGGATCTAATATCTCACAGCATGATTGTTTTTGACAAGGCTTATAACTACTACCACCAGTTTGCTGTATGGACTCAAAAACAGGTATTCTTTGTTACCCGCCTTAAAACGAATGCAGTATATACCGTTATAGAAGTTAACCGTGTGCATTACCGCAAGAAAGGGAAGGCAAAAGTGTTGAGAGATGAGATTATCGAGTTAGAATATCATCCGGAGGACTCAAATGGCAAAAGACAAATGAAGGTCTTGAAACAAATTCAGTTAAGAAAAGTCTGCTATCAGGATGAGAAAAACCGGTATTATGAATTTTTAACCAATAGCTTCGAGATTACAGCTGAGGAAGTAGCTTTCCTGTACAAGAAACGCTGGGGCATAGAGCTGCTGTTTAAAAAAATGAAGCAGAACTTCCAGTTACACTACTTCTATGGTGAAAACGAGAATGCCATCAGAACCCAAGTCTGGTGTACACTGATAGCCCAACTATTATTGACGGTCATCCAGAAGATCGCCCAGACCAAGAAGGCATTTTCAGTAGTAGCAGCTTTGGTAAGAATGCATCTGATCAGCATGTTGGACGTGAGTGAACTGCTCAGGAGCACCAATCGTGAATTCCAGGTTGCCCGTGGATCACCTGATGGTACGTTGCAACTGAAGCTTTTTGCTGGAAAAACAGGGGGAGGTCAATTTGAAAATTGAAATAAAGATGCCCTGTTTATGGGCTATATAGAAGATAAATTACCGACTTGAGAATTTAGTCGGATAACAG
>JANTFK010000426.1 GCA_024763595.1 Bacteroidales bacterium
CACCTTCAGCGACCGTACCGAAACCTTTGTGGATGATGACCTGCTGGTGGGTCATTTCCTTGAACCGAGGGAGAAGAAGCTGGAGGATGTGGACCCGGATGAGATCCCGGAAGAGCTGGATTATATACCGGCATCCAAAGGATGCTATATTTTTATAGACCGTTCCGCTCCTTACCGGATCTTTGATATCCTCAGGGAGAAGGCCGGGGAAAAATACTCACTGCATGGTGAAGTTACTGCCCCACTGGATTATTTGCTTGATCTGCTGGGTTATGAAAATGGTTTGATGGCCATGATAACCGATCCGGAAAAGGTGGAACGGATCCTGGACAGCTTTACAAAAGGTGTGGTCAGCATGTCTCATGAAATGGCCGCACATCCGGCCGTGGATGCTATTAAGATCTCGTCACCGTTTGCAGGAATGGGTTTTATATCACCTGAGTTCTACCGGAGGTTCGAATTACCCTATCTGACGCGGGTAAGCGATGCCATCAAGTCACATGGCATACCGGCCTATGTACATACCTGCGGCCACATCAATGACCGGCTGGAGATCATGGCCGAATCGGGCGTACCGGGACTGGAGTGCCTGGATCCGCCGCCCATTGGTGATGTGGAACTGGATGATGCATTTGACCGGGTTGGAGAAAAAATGTTTATCAAGGGCAATGTTGATTCTGTGAACAGCCTGCTTTTAGGTAGTGATCAATCCATACGGGAAGATATTATTAACCGGATGCAGATCGGGATGGGCAATAAAGGATTTATTCTGAGCACTGCCTGTTCCATTTCCCCCAAAGTCCCGAAAGAAAATGTGCAACTAATGGCCAGACTCGCCAGGGAGTATGGCAATTACCGGTAACGGATGCATCATCAAAAAATATCTTTAAATATAATCAATAAAAAAACGTGTGCGTGCACTAAATTTCCTTACGGGATATAAAAAGAACCATTTTTTTTCAGTTATTTTGGTACTCGTTTTAAATAGAAAACCCTGAAAGAATGAAAATGAACGTTACCATTGTTGGTGGAGGGATGATTACAAACGATCTTATTTTACCTTCAATTTATCACCTGCAGCGGATGGGAGAAGTGGACCGGATCAATGTCTGTGCACTGAACAGTACCCCGTTGAAAGCGATGAAAGAGAATAAAGAGCTGAAGGAGGTGTTTCCGGACCAGGACTTCCATGCCTATCCCAATGAAAATGAACCCGCTGAAAATAGCTATCCTGATCTTTTCAAAGAGGTATTGAATAACATGGAGCCACGCAATGTTGTGGTGGTAGCCCTGCCGGACCAGCTGCACTATAACGCTGTTATGGAGGCGCTGCACGCAAATCAGCATGTGCTGTGTGTTAAGCCCCTGGTGCTGAAATATGAACAGGCCAAAGAACTGGAGGAACTGGCTTACAGCAAGGGGTTATTTGTGGGGGTAGAATATCATAAGCGGTTTGACAGGCGTGCCAGGCTGGCCAGAAAGAATTACCGGGCAGGAAAAGTGGGCGAATTCAAAATAGGTGAGGCCAAAATGATTGAACCCTACTACTACAGATACTCCAATTTCCAGAACTGGTTCACTACCGATAAAACAGATCCTTTTGTCTATGTCGGATGCCACTATGTGGACCTGGTATATTTCATTACAGGCCTTCGTCCGGTGGAAGTATCCGTGCAGGGCGTAAAGGGTAAATTCCCCAACGGGAATGAGGCCTATATGTGGGCCAATGGACGCGTCCGTTTCGAAAATGAGGCATTGCTCAATGTGACGGACGGACTGGGATATCCCGATGACGGCGCCGGATTTAATGACCAGTGCCTGGTAATGTTCTGTGAGGGTGACGATAAGGCCGGATTGATCAGGCAAAATGATCAGTTCCGCGGGGTTACCCACTCATTTTTAGAAGGTGCCGGGCCGACCAATAAACGTTTCGGTTATATTAATCCTGATTTCTTTCAACTGGTACCCTGGAGCGGTGAAGGTCTGGAGCCTATTGGTTACGGAGTTGAGTCGGTACAAGCCACGATACAACAGGCACGCAGGATTGAAGAAGAAGTGGCCGGTATGGATGAGGCCGGATCATTAAAACGCAGGCAGCAGATCATCCGGGAGGTTGATGACAGGGGAATTATTGCCACTCCCGCCAACAGTTACATCAATGAACTTGTTGTGGAGGCGGCCCGGTTATCAATCAGTAATGACGGCGACCGCGTCGCCATCATATATGGAGAGAACCCGCATATAGAACTTATTAACAAATAAATCACAGTAATAAAATGGCAGTTTATGATTTAACCCCGGTTGAAGTACCCAAAGTAGATACCAGATTCAGAACCATCAAAACGAAAATTCCGGTACCTGAGTCCCTATCCATTTTTGAAAGGATCAAAATGTCAGAGCCGCGTTCCATGCAGGGACAACCTCCCATTGTCTGGGATAAAGCGGACGGATTTATCATCAGTGATAAATGGGGCAACCGGTGGATTGACTGGTCCTCCGGAGTCCTGGTTACCAATGTGGGCCATGGCCGAAGGGAGATTCAGGAGGCGTTGAAAGAGGTGATCGATAAAAAGCTTTTGGCCACCTATGTATTTATGCATGAACAACGGGCCGAATTAGCTGAAGCCCTGCGAGAAGTTTCTCCCGATCCGGATAACTACCGTGTTTTTTTACTATCCACCGGAAGTGAGGCAACTGAAAATTGCATCAAGCTTTCAAAAACCTATGCCATGGAGAAGCATGGCCCTCAGAAAAGGTACTTTATAACTTTTACCGATGCGTTCCATGGACGCACCATGGGTGCACAGATGGCCGGTGGTATTCCGGGATTGAAATCCTGGATCGGAGAAGGCGACAGCACTTTTGTCCAGGTTCCATTCCCCAATGGTTACAGAAATGAGAATGTATCTTTTGACCTGTTTACAGATACACTGGCAGAAAAGAATATCAGGCCGGAAGAGATTGCAGGAGTGATGACGGAATCCTACCAGGGTGCAGGTGCTGAATTTATGCCCAATGCATATGCGAAGGAACTGGAGGCCTTTTGCAGGAAGCATGATATTGTACTGATCATGGATGAAGTACAGGCAGGTTTTGGCCGCTCGGGTAAATTCTGGTCCTTTGAGCACTATGACATTACACCCGATCTGATCGCAGCAGGGAAAGGGATATCCTCTTCATTGCCACTGTCGGCCGTTATTGGGAGGACAGATATCCTGGAGTTGTATGCTCCCGGTTCCATGACTTCCACACACT
>JANTFK010000427.1 GCA_024763595.1 Bacteroidales bacterium
GACCTGGAGCATGTTGAGATCATTGCACCGCCGGTGGAACGGCACAAAATCACCTCTTACCGAACGGATACAGAAGCAGCCATTCTGGAAACAATCTCCAGGAGGCCCTGCACCCTCGACGATATTCAGAAAATCCTGGGTATTCATCTGAATGAGATCAACAAATACCTGGGGACCATGGAAGAGGAAGGCAAAATTGAGACTACCCGTCAGGAGCGTGGTGTGTTTTACCAGCTGAAGAAACCATAAGAGGCCGCTTTACTGATTACTTTCCCTCAGGGTGGCCGATAATTCCCGATTCATAACATGAATCCTTAAAAAACGTTATGATGAAGAGAATTTTTACTGGTTTTTTGGTTGGTGCCATGCTGGTCATTTTCATATCGGCGCATGCACAACAAGGGTTACTTATCTCGGAAATAACAGATCCGGCAGATGATTTTACCGGAAGGTTTATCGAGTTATTCAATGCAGGAGCGGAAGCTGTTGATTTCAGCTCAGCCATTTTCTATCTCTCCCGACAGAGCAACGGGGGAACATCATGGGGAGATGTACAATTAACAGGGAGTGTTGCTGCCGGTAAAACTTATATTATCGGGGGTTCGGCATTTGAGGCAATCTATGGATTTGCCCCTGACCTGGTTACCGGCATATTAATTGGCAATGGAGATGATGCCTATTGTCTTTACCGGGAAGGTGATCATACTACCGGAACCCTTCAGGACATATACGGGGAAATTGATACGGATGGAACGGGAACATCCTGGGAATATGTGGATTCCAGGGCTGAAAGAGTAGCGGGTGTTGTGTCACCCCGTGTGGTATGGAGTGTTGCTGAATGGGAGATTACACCGGCCAATGTGATTGACTGTGACCCCGGAACGCACCATGGATCATCGGGTAATGATACCATCCCCGCATCCGGCGATTATTCCATGGCCCTGATAAATGATACGGTAGATGGCATCCAACCTGTTGAAGTCCCTGTTTCAGTTAGCGAACTGACATTAACCGATAACATTATCTCGTACCAGTTCGATGTAACATTTGATCAAACTGTACTGGAATATACAGGGTTTTCTGTTGACGGAACCCTGGCTGCAGGGGGCACCGTTGTGGTCAACACAGCAGTTCCCGGGAGACTGTCGGTGAGTTATATGCATTCCACGGCATTAACAGGTACAGGTATCATGCTGTTTCTCAGGTTTAATGCACTGGTTCCGGATACAACGGAACTGCAACTATCCAATGCTTATCTCAATAATATTCCTGTTCAACAGTTGACCGACGGGATGGTTATTATTACCGAAAATTCGCCGCCCACTGCCAGGATGACCTATGATGATATGGTTAACCGCTATGCAGATACACTGAAGATTACTGCAATCTTCAGCGAATCGATGGATGATGCGGTACCTGTCCAACTTACCTTCAGCGGGGCCGTAGCGTTGACAGATGCTGATATGGCCCGCCTGAATGATACGGTGTACACCTATCTCTTTCCCATTCCGAAAGCAGAGGGGGTGGTAACTCTCCGGTTAAGTAACGGAACAGACCTGTGGGGAAATGATGTGGTTCCCGTTCCAACAGGTGGGGAGACTTTTACTATTACAGCATTTACACCGGGTGATGTGGATGATGACGGGATGATCCTGGCTTACGATGCTGCACTTACCCTTCAGTATTCGGTGGGGATGGATCCATTGCCCCTGGTGGATCCGTTGCCCTGGGAGAATTGGCGCGACAGCACTGCAAATGTGGATGGTTCAGGAGGAATTTCCGCTTACGATGCGAGCCTTATTTTACAGTACTCGGCCGGATTGATTGCCGGATTCTCTGAAGGAACTGCAAAATCTGCCCCACTGGTTGAAGTTACCGCTGAGGTTATGGACCGGCATATCCTTTTCTTTTCCAGGGGTGAACTGCTGGGATTGAATCTGAGCACAACCGGCGGACACGACTTACTGGGAACACCCCAGGTGCTTGCAAAGGATTTTCTGTCTGCATGGAACATCACAGCCACCACCTATCAGATCGGGCTTTGTTCGGCCTATGCTCCGCCGGAAGGAATTGCTTTCATGAAGATCCCATTTACCGGGAGCGGACCGGTAACTTTCCATATGGTTATGAATACCACAGAAGGTGAATTGACCGTGGACCTTGCCACGGGAATGGCAGAAAGCGAACATAAAAAGATTGTAATTTTTCCCGTTCCTGCCACTGATTGGCTGAATATAGACGGGATCACCGGTTGGGCAGTTACCAGGATTTACAATGTTCACGGACAACTGCAGTTAACCACACCTGTTGGGGGATCCGCCGGAAAGATCAACCTGGGCCCCCTGGCACCCGGAGTCTATATGATCCAGATTGAAACGGATCGGGAAACTGTTGTCAGAAGATTTACACGGCAGTAGATCCTGTGGATCGGATCCCCGGCTGTTGGTTGGGATCATCCGTTGACCAGGTATGTTTGCAGAAGAAAAGGGTTGCGATCGTTCAGATTGCAACCCTTTGATTATCTGCGTGGAGCATATCAGAATCGAACCGATGACCTCTTGACTGCCAGAGACAATACGACATTTTCCACTGGACTCCATTATACGCTATTACACTACATTACGAAAATAAACAATAGTTGTTTTTCCTATATACTACACCTGTTTTCCGTTTGGCTGGTAAATTTTCTGGCAAAAATGAGTTGTGCTGATGAAAAGAACTCATTGTCTCGAAATTTTCGTAGCTTTGTACGTATATTTTTATTAAATTCAGTGGTATGGAAAAGCTGACATTGAGCATTCACGATAAGAACTTGAAGCAAGAAATAAAGGAATACGCAAAGAGAAAGGGGCTTAGTGTTTCCTATTTAGTTGAGAATTATTTGAAAAATCTGATAAAATCTGCTGAGAAAGAAGAAGATTCAATGGAACTTCCTGTTGATCTGGAAAATTTTCTGGATGGTATCGATGTTGATCCAAGCTTGAGAAATAAGCCATATGAAGACTTAAGAAACGAAATGTATGCAAGTAGATAACGAGCCAACCAAAAGGGTTCTGTTGGATGTAAATGTCTGTATTGATCTAATAACAAATAGGTTAATTTCAGTCGAAACTAAAAAAAGGTTATTCCATTCATTTATCAATCAGCAAACGGATGTATTTGTTCCGGCATTCTCAATTGATACCATCTTTTATATTTTGACTAATTCGCTTAAACTGAAAGCGGAAATCGCGAAGACGGCCATTTTAAAGCT
>JANTFK010000428.1 GCA_024763595.1 Bacteroidales bacterium
ATCTGGATCTTACCCTGCCGTTCCATCCTGGCGATGCGGTGCAGGTGGATCTTAAATTTGGCGGTCAGTATAAATACAAGGACCGGGACCGTAATTTCGATCTGACCGTATGGCACAGCAACGTATTTCAGGATTATATCACGGGCCGGTTGACCACTGGTGACGGGATCGACTGGACAAAAGGACTAGAATGGGTGACACTGAACGAAAACAACACCGTCTCCATGGAGAACATGGTGGGGGGGACTATTGATGATTTCATGGGCGATAAATATATCTTTGGATGGTATCCGGATGTGAACAAGATTAACCGGATATATGATTACTGGACCTCTATGATGGATTATTACCGGGCCCGGGGACAGGAAGTATGGGAGCCGCTTTTCGGATTTGCCATAGCTATGGGGAATGTCCTGCCTCGCCCGAGTGTGGCGCATGATTATTCGATCAAACAGAATTATTATGCCGGATATGTGATGCCAACCATTTCTATCGGGAAAAAGCTCATGTTGCTTCCGGGCCTCCGGTACGAGCAGGTGGATGCACGGATGACCTCATGGTACGTGGAACATCGGCTTAATGAAACCATGGAGATTCCGGGATATGCCACCTCGGCAAAACGAAAAAATGCGTTTTTCCTGCCTATGATCCATCTTAACTATAAAATCAGAGACAATCTTCTGCTTAAAAGCTCTTTCACCCAAACCCTGAACCGGCCTTTGTTTAATGAGATTATTCCCTATGTGTATGTGAACAACGCAAGTTCACCCTACACATATGAATCCGGTAATCCGTATCTGAAACCTGAGCTGTGGACCAACTACGATCTTCGTCTGACCCTCCACGGTGGTAAAACAGGACTGCTTTCTGTAAACGGTTTTTACAAAAAAGCAAAGAATAAAATATGGCACAGGAACTGGACACGGTTGGCGGAAGATGAGCCGGTACCTCCTTTTGCCGGGAACGAAGTGGTAAATGTGACTGGATACTACAACCATGATTTCAATGTTACGGTAAAAGGAATTGAGGCGGAATGGCAGTCGGTTTTCTGGTATTTCCCCAAGCCTTTTAGCTATTTTACTTTATCCCTTAATTATTCGTATATTCATAACAGAACAAAATATCCCTGGGAGGAGATCAGTATTATACCCATTGACACCACTGAGCAGGGCAGGATAATCTATAACAAGGTGCGGCGGGATTCCGTTTTTACAGGGTCCATGATCAACCAACCTGCCCAGCTGGCCAATATGTCGTTGGGGTTTAGCTACAAGGGTCTGGAAACCTGGCTCTCATTCCAGTACATCGGTCAGACGCCGATAAGCCTCTCCGGTGCTAAAGAGAAACATGTGCATAAGATCGCTTTTGTCAGATGGGATTTACAGTGCAGGTTCGAAATGCCGGTGAAAGGGTTGGATATGTTGTTCAGCATTGCCAATATAAACAATATTCAGGAAGAACAATATATGAAGGGGGATGAACGCCCGATCCATGTAGAGCGGTACGGCTGGACAAGTGATTTCGGGATCAGATATACTTTCTGAACAACTTGTGAAGAAACTATACAAAATAAAAACAAA
Source organism: Bacteroidales bacterium (assembly GCA_024763595.1). Lineage (GTDB taxonomy): Bacteria > Bacteroidota > Bacteroidia > Bacteroidales. The sequence continues at coordinate 1,581 of JANTFK010000428.1, forward strand.
GATCATGAAGAGAGAAAAGCTGTTTCTACTGAAAGGACTTATCCTGGTGATTCTGATCTCATTTTCCTGCAAGGATGATATTATGCCGGCACTACCTCGTTTGATCACAAATGCTGCATTGGAGATCACGGATTCTTCCGCCATTTGCGGAGGTGTAATTACGGATGATGTGGGGTGTGAGATCCTTCAGGCCGGTGTATGCTGGGGACTGGATACCCTGCCTGACATCGAAGGTCAGAAAAAGTCCGTCGATATGGTGACCGATACCTTTTCCTGCCTGATCACAGGCCTCCTGCACGATACAATATATCATATACGTGCCTGGGCTGCTACCCGGCAGGGAGCCATCGCCTATGGTAATGATATGTTCTTTCATACAAGGCGCAGGGATACAGTCAGGGAGGAACGCACGGAGATAATCCGTGATGCCTCTTTTGAGAAGGGGTTTGCACTCACCCCCAGAGACCCTGCTATTGTACAACAAGGGGGTGGTTTTGACAAGACCTATGTCGATACGCTGGATTTTGGAGGAGACGGCTCACATCCCGTATGGATGCTGGCCCAGTGGTACAGCAGATACAATCTGGCAGATGCTCCCCTGACAGAAGATGGCGAGGGGGTGCTTACCTATGCCGACGATGGGAAAAAGATTGCGCTCTATCCCGATCATTCCCTTTGGATGGAGGTGGATGCCAGCAGGGAATACGACAGTGCCAGAGTGAATGGTCAGAACTGGCCTGCTTTGTTGATAGCCCAGGACTTTTACCAACAGAGCCCCCGCGTGGGAGAAGTAGATCGCCTGGAATTTACCATGGAACTGAAGATCGAGAAATGTGTGAACATGATGGCGGCGGGAACATATAATACGAACCTCCATACGGCACAATCCCCCTTTTATTTCATCCTGGTGAATAACAACCCTGCCTCGGATGATTACGGACAGAAGATATGGTTTGGATTGCCTTCTTATGACTACCGGTATCCGATACTGGGGTATTCCGAGATTGTTTTATGGGATATAGGAACGAGTATGTATATATATGATGTCCCCGCGAACAGGATATGGGGAAATATCAGCCTCCATGACGGGGCATGGCATAAGGCTAAGATCGATCTGAAACCCTGGATCGTCAGGTCGCTTGAGGCGATGAGAGAAAAAGGAGTGTTCCGTAATACAACGCCGGAAGACTTGAAGATCACGGGAATGAATTTTGGCTGGGAGACCCCCGGTACCTTCGATGCGGCACTCCGGGTAAAAGGGATGAGCCTGATCAGTGTAAAGCTGGTTAGAAATACCAGGAAAGCCGGCGGATCATGATGCATGAAAAAGAGTAATTAAGATCTGATGGTGTTAAGTAAAAGAATTATATCAGCAATTATTAGCGGCAGGTTGATCGTAAGATATGCTGCAGTATGGAAAGGGAGCTTGTTCCTGCTTACCTGCCTGATGGTGGTCTCCGTTGATCTCTATGGGGTTAATTTTACCCGGGGGGCTGATACAGCCCGCTTGTTCGGGGTCCACGAAATAATCCTTACGGGTGACGGCAGCGTACCGAATCCGCTGGATACGCCCTGTAAGGTGACTTTTACCTCTCCTTCGGGTGTGCCTGTTACGGTGAATGCTTTTTACGATTGCAGGAATACCTGGCGTGCACGGTGTTA
>JANTFK010000429.1 GCA_024763595.1 Bacteroidales bacterium
CCCTGATTTGAACAAGATTATAACCACCTCCTATTCCAGGCACCAGTGATATGCTGAAGTTAAGGATGAGCCTGACCAGAACTGCAATCAAAAAAACAATGAGAAAAATATGCTTGCTTTTCATTAGTGCCGATGTTATCAAATTTAATAAAAAAAACTGCTTAGCGTTTGAAAACATTAAGCGGCTTCTTTTAATCTACCGGATTATCGCATACCTACTTATAAACTTTTTTAAGATGCCGCGATTGAAAAACAAACCCGGAAGCCACAGTGAATATAGCGACAACCGACAGGATCATGGCAAGCATGGTCCAGTCGTCGCCCTGCGATTTTCTGATTCCAATATAGTAGATCATGATCCGGATCCATTCAAATGCTCCTGCAAGAAGCACTATTTGCATGATTCGGGCTATCCATCTTTTCTTAATAAAAAGCAGGAATGGAATGAGCAATGACAGCGTTACCAACGATAACAGATCCACTCTTGAGAAATGAGCGGCAAGAAGCAGGAAGCTGACAATGACCGGAAGAAGTCTTAAAATAATCATCACATATCAGTTTTCAGCAGTTAAATATAAGAAAAGGGGGCGCCGGTATTGCAGATGTCCATGAATGGATCTGGATTTTAACTGAGCCTGGAGTATTTTTATCTCTTTCCTCATGTACAGTGAAGCGAAGCGGATCATTATAAAGTTGTAGCGCCCGGCAGTTTTATCGAAATGCTGAGAACGCATCCCCAGTTTAAAACTCAGTGAGTATCAATGGAATGATTGGGGTAACTCAAATTACTGCATATCTTGACTATTAATCAATAAGTTGTTAACTTGTTCATTATGAAAAAGGTTCTGATTCTTTTCACCATCTTCCTTGTTGTGGTATCCTGCAATCCCCCGACCAATAACCCGGAAGATGAGCCTGTGAATGATCCCAATGCAGCGCTGGCAGAAAGTGATATTGGTTCATCAGGCGGGATTATTGAGACTGAGGGAATTACACTAACCGTGCCTCCCGGGGCTTTTTCATCGGCTGTTACTATCAGCATCTTTTCCGGTGAAGCGTCTGATAATGTTTTTGGAGATAATGCAGTCACTTCACCCTTTCGTATCGAAGGTTTGCCGGAGGACTTTACGAAACCGGTTAGGGTTGTTTTAAAATATTCAGGTTCCCTGGCCAATGAGCACTACCTCGCTGTGGGAAATGAACTGGAGGTGATTGAATCAGTGGATCCTGTAATCAATACGACATTGTTTGAAGCGAAAGACTCCTCGGGGTATTTAATTGCCGATATTGAACCCCCGGCATCATCATCATCATCGGAAGGGAGCATGAAAAAGGGAACCAGTAGTGTCATTTCCAGGATGCTCATCATGGGACTTTCCAATATGTCAAACTATGAAACGCCCTATTTCAAACTGGTTCACCAGTTTCAGGCCGACAGGGTAAAGATCAAAAAACTGGCAGAATACATGGATGCAGCCATTGATACATTCGCATCTATGAACCTGATTGATAAATCGATTGCAGAAGCTGCCATAAAAGAGTATGGAAAACTGAAGGTAACGATCTGGGGAAGAAACAATGAAAAATACAGGGGCTGGTGTATTGACATGCCAGAGTTTAGCATGCAAACCATAGATATTCCCCCCACCTACGGCCTTTACGTAATGTCCTATCTGGTAAAAATTAAGTTCAGCATATCGGAAAATGTATTGATTGTTTCCAGTGAAGAGGAGATCAGATCATTGGCATTTGCATGGGTGTACCGGATGTGTTGTTTCAGCCATGCAGGCAGTCATCAGGATTGGTTTACATACGGGTCCACACTATGGATGCAGGAAAAATATTCCGGAGTTGCAGAATATGATGTGAATAAATCCCCGGATCTTGCCATGTCTCCGCTGGCGGGGATTGAATCCGGGAAATCCATATTCACAGATACACGAAAAGCGAAAACCGTATTGGGAGGGGAACTGACTGTCCAGGAAGAGAATTATAGCTACAGTATGGTACCATTTATTAAATACCTGGATCTTACATATGCGAAGGACAAAAGTCTGATCAGCAGGATCCTGACTGAAACAATATTTGCTCAGTCCGGGACCCCTGCCGAAGGTATCGTAAATGCCCTGGAGGATCCCGAGTACATATGGTTTCCCGGATTCTGTAAAGCCTATCTGACCAGGGAACTTTATAATATCTCCTATGTTCATTTCCAGGATAAAATACACTCGCTGGATCAGCTGGATTTTTATGACGAGGTCGATACCATCCTGTACAGCGAGGAAGATTATGCGGACCTGTCAGCCCATCTTTACAGTGTTAACTTGCTGATGCCCGAATTTAAAGATAATGCAACGCTCAACCTGAAATTGGGCCCTTCCAGCCTGAATCTCGATTATGTAACAGCCATGGCATTTGGTTTGAGGAATGGTGAACTGGAGTACTTTGATCATGCTTCCGATTTAACCATTACCAATCTGGCTGGTTTAAAATACAATAACTATCATTCGATTGTTATACTGGTGATCAACAGTGCAAATGAACCACCCTTCAACGAATCAATAACAATCGACCTTGATACAGAAATGAGAATCGTTCCCAAAGATTTTAACTGGGTCATCTTCAGGGTAGTGACCAGAGCTAATTACACTTATACCGATGGGAGTTCTACAACAGAAGGTGACTTCTACTACGCAGATGCAAATTTACGGAGAGGTGCATTGTCAAACAACAGGTTTACGGCAACATGGAATGAACCCCTGAGCGACGGAACCTCTTCCGGTAACATTACGATCGTATTTGATCCGGATCAGTTTCCCAGATACATCACTGGTTATTCAGTAACCGAAACCCGGAAGCTTTCCGATACGCGTACCTTTACAATTACAGCAGAGAATATTAAGCTCCAGGGATACAGGGATTACGACGGAAGTTACCTCTATACGGCTTTAGGAGAAGATACCAGGGATTTTATCTCATATATCAATGAAGAATACAGTGGATCGGATGGGTATGGATATGCAACCGACGGGGTCCCCGTCATTAATGATGACAGCTATATTGAGATTGTGCTGGGGCCAAAAGAGTTAGAATAAAGTGAGTTATCATGTAAATCTTAACTTTAATGGCCATCAAGGCCATAGTCTGTTTAGGCTTTGGTGCTTCACTTATGGGAGAAGAGATCCTTCACGATTTGAGTAACTTATGGGTCTGCTTTTTCGTTTCCCATGTATAATCTGTG
>JANTFK010000430.1 GCA_024763595.1 Bacteroidales bacterium
TCTTCTTTACGAGAGGGTCTGCTAGGTATCCGGTTTAGTTGTAACCTTCTGCTTGGGGGGGGGTTAACGGAATGTGAAAAAATAGCTATTTACTGGATTTTGACAGCAACAAATATTATCTTACCTCTCCGCTCTTTAATAAACAGGTATCATGAAAAGAAGGAGATTTATCCGGAACACTTTTGCGGGCTCTGCTCTATTATCTGCATTTCCATATCAGGTACTGGCAGGTGATAAAAAACTGCATGTATATGACCGTATTCAACTTGGCAATACAGGCATTGAAATGTCCAGGATGGCCATGGGTACTGGGACACATGGATTTGGAGGAAGTTCCAACCAGACCCGGCAGCTGGGCATTAAGGGAGTGGCTGATCTGCTGCTGGCCGGATTTGATGAAGGTGTTAATTTTTGGGAAACGGCCGATCAGTACGGTTCGCATCCACATGTGGGTGCAGCCCTGAAAAAGGTGGATCGCGAAAAGGTGGTTGTTCTGACCAAAACCAATTCGGGAAGCTATAAAAATGTAAAAAGCGATCTGGACCGGTTCAGAAAAGAGTTGGGGACCGGTTATCTGGACATTGTGCTGCTGCATGCGGTTACTGATCCTGCATGGAACCAAAATATGAAGGGAGCCATGGAGGCACTTTCGGAGGCAAAGGAAGAAGGTTTGATACGTGCCCATGGGGTTTCCTGCCACTCGCTGGCAGCATTGGAGGTTGCAGCAGAGGAGCCCTGGGTTGAGGTGGATCTGGCCCGGTATAATCCGGGTGGTGCCAGGATGGATGCCGATGTGCCCACAGTAACAAAAGTGCTGACACGGATGAAGGAGAATGGAAAAGCGATCATTGCGATGAAGGTATACGGTTGTGGAGAGCTGCTCCACATGAAAGATGAATGCCTGCAATTTCAGACAGGGTCGGGTTTTATCGATGCATTTACCATGGGACTGGAGAGTTACGAACAGCTTAAGGATATACAGCAGCGATTACCCGAAGCAAGTGTACGGGCATAAAACAGGTCCAGCTGTCCCGATCGTGGGACAGATACAGAAGAATATTTAGGCGCCCAATGCTTTCAGCGCTTCATATACCAGGAAAGCGGGCCAGACCAGGGCTTTCAAAAAGCCCAGTACCCCGATCCAGAATCCGGTGGCCGTTGAAATGTAATAAACTGCTGCTCCGATGATACCCACACCGTATACTGCACTGGCGGGGGCATGATTTTGAACATCTTTACTCATGATAAGGAGTTTTTAGATAGTACGATAACAAGATAAACTAAAAAGATTATTTTGAATTATCTATGGGGGTGAAATATAAAATCAACAGGTAACATGAAAATATATTTTTGTGGTTCCATTCGGGGAGGCAGGGAGCTCTCTCTTACGTATAAGAAAATCATCGAGAAAATACGTGGTTTTGGTAAGGTACTCTCCGAACATATCGGGAATGATGCATACCTTGAGCAGAAAGAGCGGGCTCTGACAGACCATGAGATCCATGACCGTGACATGCATTGGCTGATCGAATCTGACCTGCTGATTGCCGAGGTGACCGTCCCCAGCCTGGGAGTTGGATATGAAATAGGTCGTGCCATAGATATGGGAAAGCCTGTACTTTGCCTGTTCAATACCAGCTCTGCCAACAGCCTGTCAGCTATGATCGCGGGTTGTGATAAAGTAATGATGCATTACTACCAGGATATCGATGCATTATACGGGATCATTGAAAAATTTATCAACGAGTATGCTCCTCGTCATACTTCCTGATCTTCATTAATGCCATCTGCTCAGCCTGGTCATACATCTCCCTGATAAAGTCATCTCCAAAATTAAATGTCCTCTCTTCAAAAGATAAAGAATCCAACCGGTCAAACAACATGGCCCTGGCCTGTTCAATATCCCTTCCGTATATATGATACGAATCGGCCTGCCAGTTCATTCTGCCCAGCCGGACTTCTTTCCCGCTTCTGCGGGCTATTTCATCAGCCACAACCTCACGGTTGAAACGAATGAAGCCGAACATATTCATAAAGCTGGCCGACCATGCATCATTGCTTCTGAACCGGATGTTACAGTTAAGCCATTGAACGTTGTTGTCATCTTCCATGATCCTGTACCATAAGGATTGAAGACAGGGAGGGTCATAAACCTGGAGATCATGATTGGGCATCCATGTGATCATCTGGGCCTGACGGGTATATGGTTGATCTGTTAGTTTTTGGATCACATGTTCAATCTGGTCAACCTGGAACCCCACATCCTTTCTCACTACGGTGCCATTTTCATTCACGGATTCCTTCCAGGAACCGTAACGCTGAAGCCTCCCATGATAGGTATATTCCCACCGGGTATCATCAGGGTCATTCATATTCTTCACCCAGTGATCCTTAAAACCTTTCAGCTCCATCACATACTCTTTGAGATCCTCAATCCCTCCCGGAAAAGCCTGGTGGATCATGGGGTCACTTTCAGGTTTCAGGACTGTTGCATTCAGTGTGCAATCAATGCTGAGCGGATCTCCGGGTCTGTCGTACTGGGTTTTGAAGCGGGTTCCTTCGTTATAAAGCCTGACCAGTGCAGCTTCATAAGTTTCTGCCAGTGATTCTCCGGTTACGCTAAGTACAGGAATATTATTCATCTGTTAACTTTGCTTCAGCTTCATGATCTCATTGTGATGGGAAACCACCAGCTTTTCATATTTTTCCCTGGCGCTTTTTCGGTAATCATCGAATTCATGCTGGGTAGTCTCAAGTTCATTTTTCACATGAACGGTAACAGTATGGGATCGTTTAAAGAGTAAAAACATAATGGTAGCCACTGCAGCCAGCCCCAATACAATTAACCACATGATGGTATTGTATGCTACTTTATTAAGTTGAAAGCCCAGAAAGGAAAAGCTGTCCTTGTTCCTTATGGCCTGGTCACGTTCATTTTTTGTACGGCTCAGGTCTGAATTGAGTGTTTCGATTTGAAAATCCCGTTCTGCTAGGAGGCTGTTCAATGTGGCGATCTCCAATCTGGCTTCCATGATTGAATCCAGCATATTTTTTTCATCTTCTGGAAAACATCTTCACGAATAGCCCTGAAGTTGTCATAGATCCTGGTTTTTTTCTGGATATACGCAAGCTGCGCTTCCATGGAAACTGAATCCAGAATGGCTGGTGTTCTGTACTGGGCCTTTACTGGATTGAAGCCAGACAGGGTCAGCCCTGCAATCATAATTATACAGGTTAAATG
>JANTFK010000431.1 GCA_024763595.1 Bacteroidales bacterium
ATCAAAGAAATAGTTAAAGGCTTGTGCTTTCAGGGAGTTATTATGACCTTTGGAGCAAAATGCCGCGCAATGAAATTTGAACACTACCCCATTGCTGAAGGGATAAAAGCCGCCATATCGAAACTCGGCTATAAAAAGCCCACCGATATCCAGTTTAAATCGATCCTTCCCATCCTGAAGGGAGAAGATGTACTGGCCATAGCGCAAACGGGTACCGGTAAAACAGCAGCATATGCTATACCGGTGCTGCATATCCTGCAGGAAAAAAAAATTCCTAAGCGGCCCGACGGGGTCAGATGCCTGGTTATGGTCCCCACCCATGAGCTTGCATTGCAAACCGATGAGGTATTTAAAACCCTGGGCATGCATGCACGGGTCACTTCCCTGGCCATTCACGGGGGAGTGGAACAGGAACCCCAGATCGAACAATTGAACAAAGGGGTGGATATACTCATTGCCACACCGGGCAGGATGTTCGACCTGGTAAGCCAGGGAGCATTGCAACTGAAACGCACCGAAATCCTGGTACTGGATGAGGCTGACCATATGCTGGATCTGGGTTTTATCAGGGATATCCGGGACCTGATGCGTCATCTTCCCCGGAAACGGCAAACCCTTTTCTTCTCCGCCACCATCAATGATAAAATTAAAAAGATTGCCTATTCACTGGTCACCAATCCTATACGTATACAGATCTCGCCCAGGGACCCCGTGGCCAGAAATATCGAACATGCCGTGGCTTTTATTGAAATGGATCATAAACGATTCTTCCTGGAACATTTGATCAAAGAGAACCCCGGTCAGAAAATGCTGGTGTTCGTCAGGACCAGGGTCAGGGCCGAACGGGTAAAGAAGGCGCTTGAGCGGGTCCGTATTCCTTCCGGGACCATTCATGGTGACAAACCACAGGAACAACGGGAAAACACCATGCGACGTTTCCGTAAAGGAGATCTGAAAGTTTTGATAGCCACCGATGTAAGTGCCAGGGGGATCGATATACCCGATGTGGACCTTGTGGTCAATTACGACCTCCCGGAATCACCCGAACAATATGTGCACAGGGTAGGGCGTACAGGCCGGGGTACCCGGAAAGGCCAGGCAATTTCTTTTTGCAGTGCAGAAGAAAAAGAGTTACTCTCGATGATCGGGCAGAAACTGGGAAAACCGGTTCACAGGATCGATATTTCCAATGACCAGTACCAGTATACCCTGGATACCTCCGAAGAAAAGCCTGCTGAAAACTGGCAATCGCTGCTGGATCAGCAGGCAGCCTTTGAACAGGCACACAAAAAGAAAAAAAACCGCTCAAAAAAGTAGCCTTAGCGGCACTGGCGTTACAGTTTTCAGCTTCTCCTGGCCTCATCAATCAGGGCCACCAGGTTCTCAACAGGTACATCAGCCTGCAGGGTAATACCCGGTTCCAGGATATAGCCCCCGTCAGCCCCCATCAGGGTTTTCAGCCTTTTTACTTCAGCCCGTACTTCATCCGGTGTTCCATAAGGCAGGAGCTGCTGGGTAGATACCCCGCCGCACAGGGTAAGCGCTTTGCCATACTCCTTTTTTATGGCGACCGGATCCATGGCTTCCGGCTGGATGGGATGCAGAATATCCAGACCCAGTTCAATCATATCCGGGATAATCATGGTAACATCCCCACAGGTATGATGAAATGTAGTACGCCCGTGTACTCTGGCCTTTGTATAGATTTCAGAAAGAAGGGGTTGCAGGAATTCACGCCACATCTCAGGCGACATGAGAAGGCCGCTCTGGGAACCATAGTCATCACTTAAAGCGACCCCGTCAAATTCAAATCTGCTGAAAAGGATATCCATGGATGCCAGGATATAATCCGTAATGCCCCGTAACAGGTCATGCACGAATTGGGGATAGAGAACCAGGTCCAGCAGGATATGCTCCATGCCACGCATAAAGGTGGCTCGTTCCCATAAATCACCGATCCAGATCAGTGTAAAATTATCCCGGTTATCACTGCACCACCTGCCCAGATCTTCAAAACGATATTCGACAGCAGGATCGGGAAAAGTATATCCGGAAAGGTCAGGACCGTCGAGACAGGGGCCGACAGGTGATCCCCGGTCGATATCGTTGGTGGTCCACTTCACACCGAACTCATCCAGGGCAAAGGGGCCGAATTCTGCCGGGGACGCATAGGTGGGTTTAATGGATTTCATGCCCTTCGTGCGGATGGGAAATTCAAGCAATTCAGCGATGGGGGATCCACCATAATGTTTCTCTGCTTTTTGCAGTGCCACGGGAGAAAAAGAAAAATTGTAGGGTACAGGCATGCCCGTTTCATGTGTCATAACCTTCCTGATCCACACTTTATTTGTCATTTGATATCTTCTGCCTCTTTTACAATTTACTATTTATAATTTACTATTTGACCCACTCTTTCCGGATCGCCCTTTTCAGCACTTCCCAGTGTTCATCTGTCATCCTTTCCGGTGTGAACAGACATATTCCGGCTGCCCCGTGCTGCATGGATTCCCGGATCGCATCTTCCAGCTCGCCGGGAAGCAATCCCTGCTTCTCCGGGTCCGGCTCATTGCTCTTATTCGCCGGATCCGGGCAGATAAAAAGACCACTGTATAACGGCTTCCGGTTGCCGATGGCCGTAACACCTTCCTGACACACATCACCGATCCATTTTGTATCCTTCAGGTAAAAATCGTTGTAGTTCATGGGATAAAATGCATCCAGGTTCCACTTCTGCCATTCCTGCCGGACGATCCTGGTGGCAATGGAACCCGGACCGGGAAAAACAGCAGCGTTGATCTCTTTACCTTTGGCATGTACCATATTCGCCAACCGGTTCACAATGCTGGTGATCAGATCATAGCGGTACTGTTTCCACTCCTCAACCCGTGATGGATCATCCACTGCTTTAATATCGATCCCGTACTGTTCCCTGAATTCGTTTACACAGTGATCGCAATAGCAATAATCGTACTGCGGGTACTCCCGGTCCATAACGAGACCGTACTTTGCCCAGAGCCCCTCCGCCAGGATCACATCAGGAAACCGGATATAATCGAGATGGATACCATCCACTTCCGGGACATCTGCAATGGTACCGTACAGTTCTGAAAGAAATTGATATACTTCCTCGCGACCGGGGCAAAGGAACTTATAATAGTCAGCATAGGGAGGTTTGTCATAGGCCGATTCGCCCAGACCATTCACCCCGTACAGTTCCGGGGGCAGTTTCGGGTTTT
>JANTFK010000432.1 GCA_024763595.1 Bacteroidales bacterium
CGGGATATCAATTTTCTCAGCCCACAGACCCAGTCTCGGATCATTCAAACTTTCCAGTGTATCAACCAGGGTGGCACACATTTTAATACGCCTGAAATTACTCCCTCCGGTTCCGTCATAAACGGTATTTGCCGGCCAGGAATCCGACTCACTTGTACCGGGATAATCCATATTGGCATCCTCATCATACTTAAGGATCAGCGGGTGCCCCTCCGGATCACCAACGATACTCTCAATCCCGACTTGCGAGGTAGAAGGGTCTTTCTCCGATAACCGCATATAATATCTCAGAGCCAGGGAGTTCGCAAATTTCCGCCATTTGGAGACATTACCCCTATAAAGGATGTCCTGAGACGTGCTGATTCCACCGTATTCATTTTGTTTTTTTGACAGTAATGTATTGGCAGTTTCAAGATCTGCAAGAATGCCGGCATAAATATCGGCCTGGGCATCAAAAGGAGGTTTTATATTTTCATCTCCACCAAGCTCACCATTCAGTGCATGTGTATAGGGAGCATCTCCCCAGAGATCGGTAATCAGGCCAAAAATATAACATTTCATTACCAGCGCAACCCCCTGATGAAATTCAAGATTCATCTCGACAGATTTGTCGTACATCGCATAAACATTCCGGAGAATACCGTAATATCCTCCCCAGTCCTGATTGGGTGTCCATTCATAACCATTGTGTGAACCGGACCAGCCGTCTTTTTGTGTATGTTGCATCACCCCGGCAATATCTCCAAAACCCAGGCCCACAACTGCCTGTCCGGTTGAAGCTATTACGGTACTCATCAGCAGGTTCGGATGAGCAATGGAAGGGTCAACACCGTTTGGATTGACATTTAATTCTACCAGATCCTTACATGAGAAAGAAAAAACGGTAAACAAAATCAGGAAAAATACTAGTTTGTTTCTGTTTGCGTACATGATATATAAGGTTTAAATTGTTTTTAAAAAGTTAAATTTAACTTAAAGCCAACAGGTATTACCCAGGGTTCAACATTATATCTTTCAATCCCCTGCTTGAAACCGGAAGCTTCAGCCTGGAATGCCCGCTCCGGATCTATACCAATTTTAGATTTGGTCCATAAAATAATATTACGGCTGTAAACAGATACCAACAGGTCCTGCATTCCGAATTTATCAACAATCTTTCGCGGCAAATGGTAACTCAATGAGATCTCCCGCAACTTGATAAAATCTGCATCAAAGGTTGAAGGACTCATAAATCCCCATGGATAACTAACAACATAAGGTGTTATAGGCAATGGATTATTTTCTCCCAGATTTTCAGCATACGTACCGTCAGCCTGTAGAACTACCCCGGGAACAAACACACCATCATGTACTTCTATGCCGCTCCAGCTCTCCGGGAATCCGCCGTACTCAGCAGTTGGTCCACCTACAACATGAAACCCGTTCTTAATATATTTATCTTCGTTGGCAACAAGCCAGTCACGAAGTTCCTTGCCTGACCTGCCACCCGGATTGATCAGTTTGTCAAGCCAATCCTGGGAATTGGCATCTTCAGCCATATACCGGTACGTTTGAGATACAAACTGACCTCCTTTTCTCCAGTCAAAGGTCATACTCAGAACAAAACCTTTGAAGGTAAGTGAACTTTGCAAACCAAGCAGGAAGTCGGGATTGTAATTCCCGATCTTGTTTTTGGTATCTTCACTCTTGATTTCCTGCCATTCATAATCGCTTCCGCCAACAATGGGGTACCCATAATAGGGTGAGTTTTCGTCTTCAACCCTAACTACTTCAGCATCATAAAGATCCCCTATTTCATCCCCTTCATAGGCCCAGGCTCCTCCTTTGGCATCACTCCAGAACTTAATAAAATCAATACCTTCAGCTATTTTAGTCAACCGGGTGCGGTTCCGGGAAAGGTTAACACTTAAATCCCATACAAAATCTTTATTACTAACGGGCTTACCGCCAAAAAGGAACTCCCATCCATTACTCTCTATTAAACCGGCATTAACATTTACACTGCTAAATCCCGATGAAGTTGCAATCGGAATATTGCGGATAATCTGGTTTCTGTTATCCACTTCATAGTAGGTTCCTTCAAATCTTATTCGATCGTGCAACATCCTGATTTCCGTACCTGCTTCCCAGGAAGTTGCCTCTTCAGGCTTCAGATTTGGCGTTAAAATGGTACCGGGTTTAGCCAGCCTGGTGGCATCACCCCACTGGCCGATATTCCCATAGGTCGGAAACAGTTGGTAGGGAGCGGCATCGTTTCCAACCTTGGCCCAGCCGGCCCGGAGTTTCAAAAAATCAACTTTTTCTCCCATATTAACCATTTCATTAACCAGCACACTCAGAGAGGCCGATGGATAAAAATAGGATTGATTCTCTTTCGGAAGCGTACTCGACCAGTCATTCCTGGCAGTAAGATCCAGGAAAATCATATTGTTATAAGACAGGTTGGCCATACCGTAAACACTGTATATGGCCTTCTGACTCCAACTGCTTCCATAGTTCAGAGCTCCTGATTTAATATTACCAATAGTATAAACACCCGGTACAACAAGCCCTGCTTTTGGTTTTGAGGAACTACTTATCGACGAACCTTTCTGATATAAAGTATTCCCTCCGGCTGATACGGAAAAACCAAATACATCCAGTTGCTTTTGGTAGGTAGCCAGTACATCAGCATTGGTTTCATATCTTTTCAGGTCAACAATACCGTATGCACCATTATTCGGTTCCCTGGTATAACTGGGAGCTATTTTGGTCTCTCTTTTTTCATTGTACCTGTCAATAGAATACCGCCCCCTGATACTTAGTTCAGGAGTAAGCTGCCATTCAAGTTTCAGATTACCGAACACCCTGTCTCTGTCAAAACTATTATTCACTTCATTGGCCAGAAAGTATGGATTATCATACAAGCCGTTAGAAGGAGTCTTTTGCTGAACACCTTCCTGGCCTGGCTCCCAATAATCCTTCAGGTCCAGAATATTGATATTTAACGGTACTTTATAAGCCCACTCAAGAGGGTTTGTCCCCCGGTTACTGGAAGGCCGGTTATTTGACCAGGAATTACTTATACTGAAATTGGTACTGACAGTAATTTTATCAGTTGCCTTTATATCAGCCCCTAATGTCAGGTTATTTCTGAACAGGTCGGAATTTGGAACCAGGCCCCTGCTGCTCATATTGGTCACTCCAAGTCTGAAATTCATTATGTCTGTCTTGTTTGTAACAGACACACCAT
>JANTFK010000433.1 GCA_024763595.1 Bacteroidales bacterium
GGTATGGAGAGCATGAGTATAAAACTGATACGGATCGTTTTCCTAGATTCGGACATGGACATGGGCCTGCATTTTATCGTTACGCCGGGTTAATAGAGGTTATTCTCGACAACGGAATCTTTCAGTTTTTTCTGATCACCGTTTGCATCTGTGATCACGTTTCCTGTAAAATTAACACGCTCACTTGGTTTGCCTTTCAGTTCCAGTGATTTGGGACGAACCGATGAGATCAGGTTACCCACCACACAGATATCTGTCGTACCTTCCAGAACAAGACCTCCGGCACTTAAATCTTTGACCCGTTTGGTTTCGTTCCTGCCGATATAACTATCTGAAAAATTATTCCCCGATACCGTAATTCTTCCGCTTTCCGGGCCAATGGCCAATGCATCTTTGCCCATAATGGTAAAGGTATTGGCACTGACTGCACAACCATGTGCATCCTTCAGGTCAACGCCGCCCGAGGTGTTGTGGGCGATCACATTGGCGCTGATGGTGATACCGTAACAACCTCTGCCCAGCACAACGGCTTTGCCTGCACACTCTTCGATCATATTGCCTGAGAGGACGGAACCATATGTGTTCTCAATTACAACACCGTCCCCCAGGTGGTCATCCAGGTTATTACCGGTCATGCACAGATTATACCCGTCCGTACAGCGCAAAGCATCCTGGTTCTCCTCAAACTGATTGGCCGAAACGACAATATCATGACACCCAATCAGGTTCAATCCTGTTCCCTTATTATAGGTTATCAGCGAATGGGTAATGCGCGGGTCCTCATAACAGTAATAGAGCCTGATGCCATCTCCACCGTGGTAACTGACAGTTACACCCGCTATGAGCACTTCGTTGATCCGCCTGAATTCAATGCCGTGACCACTCTTTTCATTTCCTGTGATCCGGAAATCCGACATGCTGATCCGCCACAGTTCCGAATCCCGGCTATCCTTTTTATCCGGATGCTGAACCAGTATGGCAGGCTTTCCTTCACGGTTCATATTTTTAATGTGCGTTGCAGTCCCGGCTCCTTCAATCCGAACATCCGGTTTACTGATGATCAACGGCTCATGGATCTCAAATACTCCGGGAGGAATGCGTACAACACCACCCTCGCCGGGGAGTGCATTGATGGCCTCCTGCAGGCTGGGGTAGAAGCCGGCTTCAATATAAGGTTTTGCTCCGGGGAGTCGCATGGTCTGATCCCCGGAAGGGCCCGTACCAGTGTTTTGTGAAAACAGATACGCTCCTCCAACAGGGAGAAGCAGGGAAGAGAGTAATAATTTTAAAAATGTTTTTTTCATGACATTATCTTTAAGGTGTAAACGGGCTATCTGATGTAATATATTCAAATGCTACCATATCGGGAGCAGTGCCACTGTATCGCTCTTTACCGTGGAAATCTTTTTCAGCGCCAGATATCAGCCCTTTATCTAAACAGGGAGAATTTTGTTGCAGCCTGAAATCTTTCTTCTCAGGATCGACAAAAAGCGGGTTGGCTATGATGGAGTGCCGGTCTTTTCCTGTTGTTTTCCGGTAATCTTCGAAGTCCCGGGAATAATAGATTTTGTCCAGCACCTGGGCGATGGCATCGTTGGGATCTTCCTGGAAATAGCAGTTGTAATCCAGCACCACACCGGGCCAGCCCTCATGAGGAAGTTTATTGACTTTTAATAATTTATTTTGCGGGGCATTATAGAAGATATTTTTCCTGATAAAGATGGACGATCCGCTCATGACATTACTGTCTAAAAAGATATGCCAGCCAATCGTATCCGGAAGGAATTCCGACAGGCGGGGCCTTCCCTCAGTTTCGTATCCCCATCCCATGCCGGCATCTATGCAGGTATTGTGCTCAAAGCCATCCTGTTCATCAATTCTCACTGATCCGAGAAACAGTGGTTTTTCACCTTTTCCGTAGGCACCAATGGTGACAGGATGTAAAGTGGTTCCGGAGAAATATTCAAACGGGCCTCTTACAGTAATGCCTCTTTTATAGAGTATTACCAGACCAGGTTTTACAACGGTCCCGGGAGGAAGTTTCACAGCCGGGTCACAGGGTGTTTTTCCCGATCCGTTTTCAGAAGCGTTTACCGGATCGAGGTAAATTGTGTCTTGATATACTGAATTCAACCCGTTAACCCGCTCCCTTCCCAGGAGCACAGTTACCATGCCCGTCTGGATGATAACCAGCAACAACAGTTTAATTTGAAAATTCATATTACCAATGGATTCTAAAGATAATCAGAATCCTGATATACTCCCTGGTTGCTAATTTGACAAGCAATGGAATCTTTGTATATTTAGCTATTAAACAATTAACAGCTGACATGAAATTATTTACAGGAGAGGCAGTGCAACGGGTGGGTACACTTTTTTTGCTATTGCTGACAGCCACTACCTATGCCGGGTCGCCCGGTGACACCTCTTCAAGCCTGAAAGTGCGTAAAATAAAAGATATTGTTATCTACAAAAATCCCTCTTTCCATGCAGCTTTTCCCTCGGTGATCAAAAGCGGGGAGGGTGAGATCCTGGTGGCTTTTCGCAGGGCCCCTGATCGAAAGATATTTCTTGAAAAAGGCACCTCCCATGTTGACCCCAACAGCTATCTATACTTTGTTCGCTCCGGGGATAACGGATTGTCCTGGTCACAGGAACCGGAATTGATATCCGCATTTCCGTTCGGGGGCTCACAGGATCCCTGTTTACTTAAGCTTAAAGATGGCACGATCTTATGTCCAAGCTATGCCTGGGCTTTTATCCGCGGCGATGCAAAGGATCTTAAGCAGCCTGTAACAGTGGTTGGCGAAAAGGTTGTTTTTCTGGGAGGCTATCTGATGCGTTCATCCGATACGGGAAATTCCTGGGACGGCCCCTTTTATCCGCCGGCTGTTCCGCCTGAAGTCAGATTGTCTGCGCTTGGTAATCCTTTACCGGCTTACAATCGAGGAGCTTTGTGGGAAGGCAGGAATGGCCGCATATTCTGGGTGGTTGCCGTAAGTACTGATGCCAGTGATCTGGGCAGGACATCCAATCATCTGTTGATCTCTGAAGATAAAGGCTTGAGCTGGGAGTATGCCTGTCCTGTGGCAGCGGATGACGAAGCCGCATTCAATGAAGCTTCCGCCTATGAAACACCTGGTGGCGACCTGGTGGCTTTTATCCGGTCGGCCAGGCTGGATGACCAGGCCTGTATTGCCCGTGCAACGGATGGAGGCAAATCGTT
>JANTFK010000434.1 GCA_024763595.1 Bacteroidales bacterium
ATCCAAGTCCAGCGTAAAACTTTCAGACCTAGCTTAAAACTCAGTAAGTGTCAATGGAATTAGTGGGGAACTCCAAAATTCTTTGGCAGGATTCTGTAATTTTAGCTAAAATTACAGCGAATGAGAAAAGTTTTAAGGATTGTACTGATCACTGCAGGCGTAATTTTATTCTTGCTGGTTACCCTGCCCATGGTTTTTAAATCAAAGATCGAAGCAGTGGTAAAAGAGAAAGTGAACCAGGAGCTGTACGCAACGGTTGACTGGTCGCGGTTCAGCATCTCCCTGTTCAGGGGGTTCCCTGATCTGAGTATCAACCTGCATCACGTTGCTGTGGTTGGAAAGGAACCCTTTGAAGGAGATACCCTGGCCGGACTGAACCGTTTTGAGTTACGGGTTAACCCGTTCAGTGTTATCCGGAAAAATATCCAGGTGAATGCCATCCTGATCGACAGGCCGTTGATCAACGGGATTGTGCTGGAAGATGGCAGGGATAACTGGGATATTGTGCCTGCATCACAACTTGAATCGCAACCTGCTTCACAATCCCAACCGGAATCTCAATCTCAATCTGAGGAAGTTAAAAAAATTCCCGGTGAGGGCAGCACTTCTGAGGGCAGCACTTCTTCAATGAGTGTCTCACTGAAGCGTTTTTCCATTCAAGAAGGACGGATCTATTACACCGATGCCCCGGCAAAGTTAGAAGCCGCCCTGGAAGGTTTCTACCTGGATCTGCGCGGGGACTTTTCCATGGAAGAGACTGAGATGCAGCTGGATATGGCCATTGAGAGGGTTAATGCAAAAATGGGAGGGATTCGCTATTTGAAGGATGCACGCCTTGACCTGGATGTGGTGGCGGCTGCAAACATGAAAGAGAACCTGTATACCCTCAGGAAGAGCCGGATCACACTGAACGGACTCTTGTTGGGTGCCGGGGGAACAGTTGGACTTCAGGAAGATGGTTCCATGGACATGGATCTGAAATTCTTTTCCCGGGAAACGTCGTTCCGTACATTGCTTTCCCTGGTACCGGCTGTTTACACGCGAGATTTTGAGCAGGTCAGGAGCAGCGGGAAGCTGCAACTGGAGGGTACGGTCCGTGGTGTGATGAAAGATTCCATACTGCCAGATGCCACCCTGGCTCTACAGGTGACAGATGGTTCCTTTTCATATCCGGGTTTACCAGGAGATGTTTCGGATGTCCAGGTTCGTCTGAATGTGGACTACAGGGGGAGTGATATGGATCGGACAACGGTGGACCTGAAGCAATTTCATCTGCTTCTTGGGGGAAATCCGTTTGACCTGGCCATGCAGGTTGATCACCCTGTGAGCGATATGCATGTAGCAGGTCAGGCTGAGGGAAAAATCGATTTTTCCACCCTGCAGGATGTGGTTCCCATGGAAGATGTTGCCCTGGGCGGGATATTGGAGACGGACCTGCACTGGGACACAAAAATCTCTTATATCGAACAGGAACGTTTTGAGGATGTGGACCTGGATGGCTCCCTCCTGGTGGAAGATATGCGGATTGAGGTACCGGATACACCGCTTCCTGTGGAACTTAATCAGGTGCGGATGGTTTTTAACCCCCGCACTGTAGAACTGGTTACGCTTGATATGAACATGGGAGCATCCGATATCCACCTGGATGGCAAACTCACCAACTTCATTCCCTATGTTTTTGCAGACCGGACCATATCTGGATCATTGAACGTTTCATCGGATCTGTTGAATGCCGGTGAACTGATACCCCGGGCTGAAGAAACCGATAAACCCCTACCTGATACAGGGGGAAATGCCCCGGGAACGAAAGAAGATACCATGGATACGGCCGGGAAGAGTCCGGACAGTCTGGAAGCGCCGCTTCCCGATTCAATGGCACAGCCTGGGGAGGCAAGGATCCCTGAAAATATTGATTTTACAATGAACCTGGATATGAAACGTGTGGAGTATACCAATATTATACTGGAGAATATCCGTGGCAAAATGCGGGTAACGGAGGGCGTGGCGCATTTGGATCGGCTGCGCATGGATGTGATAGAAGGGCGGGTAACCGCCTCCGGATGGGTGGATACCCGTGGTAAATACGCTGAAACGGAAATGGCCCTCAATATTGACAGCGTGGATATTCCCTCCGCTTATGAAACTTTTGTAACGGTTGAGCGCCTGGCTCCCATGGCCAGGTATTGCAGGGGAAGTGCGAATCTGGACCTGGAATACAGTTCCCTGCTGGATGCCTCCTTCAGCCCGCTCTACGAAACCATTGATGCCGGGGGCCATCTCTATACAAAGGGATTGGAAGTATATAATTTGAACAGTTTTGTTCGTTTGAGTGAACTGTTAAAGAATGAAAAGTTCAGGACGCTGGCACCTGATGAAGTTGATATAGGATTCAAGGTTGTAGATGGCCGGGTAATCGTTGATCCTTTTGATATGAAATTTGACAATTCAAAGATTGCCGTATCGGGTTCACACGGGATTGACCTGAGCATGGATTACCTGCTGGATATGCATATTTCCAAAAGTTACCTGGGGGAAGGCGCCAATGAGATGCTGAAGGGGATTACTGCTCTGGCAGCCGGGGCAGGATTTCAAATTCCTGAATCTGACCACATCGAGGTTAAGGCCCATATCACAGGCACATTCAATGATCCCAAAGTATCCACTGATCTGAGTGGTAACCTGAGATCATCCGGTAGTGCCCTTAAAGAAACGGTGGAGAAGAAGCTGGATGAAGAGATGGAGAAGGTGGTAAAAGAGGTGGAAAAGAAGGAAGAAGAGGTCAGGGATGCGGCACGTGAAAAAGCAGATGAAATGATCAGTGAAGCTGAAGCCGAAGCAGAACGACTTACCGGAGAGGCCAGGAAAACCGGGGAGGCGCTGGTGAAAGAAGCGGAGATCCAGGGTGAGAAGCTGATTGAAGAAGCCGGGAGCAACCCTTTAAAACAAATAGCTGCCAAACGGGCTGCAAAGGAACTGAAAGCAGAGGCTGAGAAACAATCGGAAAAACTGGTAAAAGAGGCTGAGGACAGGGGGGAGGAGCTTATCCGTATGGCCAGGGAAAATGCCGGAAAAATCTGAAAAAAAAGCCGCTTCTTCTGAAAGGCTCCATGGTTTTTATCAGGAAACTCTGAATTTCTTCTCCTTGATACGGGCTTTTTTACCCGTAAGCTCACGGAAATAGAAGATGCGGGACCTTCTGACACGTCCGTGTTTATT
>JANTFK010000435.1 GCA_024763595.1 Bacteroidales bacterium
CGCTTATTTAAACATGTAAATATATGGATATTTAACCAGATATGGATGGCGCTCAGGGGTAACGGTGAAAGTTTTAGAAACAAAAAACTCCATATTCCGTATAATGCAGAAAGCTGAAACGGATATATGAGATCGCAAAATATCTCCATAAAAAGAATCTTTATATTAATACTGTATCCCTTATCTCATCGGATCTCAATTATTAAGACGCTCTATTTCAATTTTTACTACTTCCCCATAAAAGTGGCGCTCAGGTTTCCGGTGATTCTCCACTATGGCGTGAAATTGAAAAAAATGAAGGGCACCGTTGAATTGGATTGCGACCGGATTAAGCCCGGAATGGTACGATTAGGAAGAACATATTATGGTTTTCACACCAGACATCATCACACCATTTGGGAACAAAAGGGAGGTAAAGTGATTTTTGGGAGCAACATTTGTTTAGGAAGAGGCACCTTTATTTCAGTGGGCTATCGTGGGAATCTGACATTTGGGGACAGCGTCGTATTTGGAGGGAATTCTAAAATTATTTGCTGGAAATCCATTCGTATCGGAGCAAGAACCCTGGTGTCCTGGAATGCACAGATTATCGATACAGATTTTCATTCCACACTTAATACCATTTTTAAGACAAGAAACCGTACAGAAAGCTCCATCGTCATTGGGTCGCACAACTGGATTGGATTCGGCTGTACCCTCTTAAAAGGTTCAGTTACTCCAAACCATTGCATTGTAGGGGCCAACACCTCCCTCAAATCGGACTACTCAAAATCCGGGGAGAACATTGTTCTTGCCTTTGAACAGCATGCAAAAGTGATTGTGCAGAACATCACCTTTGATGAACAGGCAGAGTCTTCAAAGGAAGAAATGCCAGAGGTTAAACCCGCGTTTATGATAGTTGATCAGCAATCCCGATTAAAACATAAGTCCGGCTAAGCACAACCACCCGCCAGTCACTACACCCAGATATTCCGTTTCTCCAGGTGTATTTTTTCATTAAAGAACATGCTGGAAATCACCTCAAAATAGGGTGTGTGATCGGAGATATAAAATGCATCCCCTCCCGGCCGCTTGCTGCAAAGGAGCCCGTTTTCAGAAAGGAACTTCTGAACAGAGAGGGCCACGATGCGGGAGGTATCCAGTACGTTCACCTCGAAGTTGAAGTAGCGGCTGATCTGGTTACGGATGATGGGATAATGGGTACAAGCCAGGATCAGTGAATCGATCCCTTCCAGCTCCTTGCGCGACAGGTATGAGCGGATGATGGCATTGGAGATATCATCAAAAACAAAACCCTCCTCGATCATGGGAACGAACAGGGGTGTGGCCATGGCACTCACCTGGATCCCAGGTTTCCGTCCGGTGATCTTTTGCTGGTATGTCCCCGAATCGATGGTGGCTTTGGTACCGATGATCCCGACACTCCGGCCGGGCCGTTTGTCCCGCGGAGCATTTCCGGCACGGGCAATGCCATTGTCGCCACACACATGGTTGACAACCGGATCGATCACATTCATCACCACTGCCCTGCTGCCCACATGCTTCTTCACCTCTTCAAAAGCATTGGCAGAGGCACTGTTGCATGCAATCATGATCACCTTGCAATCTTGTTCCAGTAAAAAATCGGCGATCCCCAGGGAGTAAGATACGATGGTCTCTCCCGACTTGTCCCCGTAAGGCAGGTGGGCCGTATCCCCGAAATAGATCAGCTGCTCGGCAGGCATCAGTGTTTGCAGGGCGTGGGCCACGGTGAGTCCGCCTACTCCCGAATCAAACAATCCTATGGGCCTGTTCTTTCCCATTATGCAATCATTGATTGAAGGTACAAAAAAACGAGATATTATTCAGCCGATATCCCGGGAATTCGATTTTTACAGGGAAAGGAACTCCGGCTCCGGGAATGCCTTTTATTCAGCTTCCGGCTCCCCCATTACAGTCCGAGCCGGGCCTTTACCAGCGGTAACAAATCCAGGCTCTCCTCAGATGAATAGATGGGATTACCCTGGCTTATGTCAAAAACATAAATGAGCCCCTTCTCTTTGGCCACCTCCTCGATGGCTTTACGGGCCTTATCCATTACAGGCTGCATCACTGTTACACTCTGCTGTTGCAGGTCCTGCTGTGCAGTCTGGGCAAAGTTCTGTAACCTCACCTGCATCTCCTGGATCTCTGAAGCCTTGGCTTCCTTGATCAGACCGCTCATGGTCGATTCCGTATTACTGTATTCTTCGATCTTCTTGTTGATCTCCACCTGGAGCCGTTCAATCTCCAGGTCATATTGCTTCCTCAGATCCTGAAGTTTCTGCTGTGCCGTATCATATTCAGGCATGGCCTGCACCAGCTGGTCGGAGGGTATATGGCCAAATTTCTGTGCGTGTAGTACTACAGCCATACTGAGAATTCCGATGGCCAGGGTGATCCGTTTCATTATTTTCATTCGAAAATGCTTTAAATTATTGGATAGATTTATTTGCGTATATAACTGACTGATTGCGAAAAAACGCCTACAAATGTAAGGTTTTAATCTTTATAACCTAACTTTTTCAACACTTCATCACTTAAATCATACCGCGGGTTCGAATAGAGGATGGAGGCCCCCGACGCCGTATCAAATATAATGGCATAACTACCTTCGGCCGACAGCTCCTTAACCGCCTTATAGATGGCATCCTGGATCGGTTTTACCAGTTCCTGCCGTTTTTTGGAAAGGTCACCCTCCGGACCAAAATATTTGGCCTGCAGCTCTTTCACCTGGCGCTCCTTGTTCATGATCTCCTCCTCGCGCTGTTTTTTCATCTCATCGGTAAGCAGTACACGCTCCGACTGGTATGTTTTATACATCTTTTCAATCTCTTCATATGCTGCTTTGATCTCTGTTTCCCAGGTTTCCGAGACCTTGTTCAGTTCCTCCTGGGCCGCGTTATAGGAGGGTATGTTCTGCAGAATGTAATCTGTATCCACGTAAGCGAACTTCTGTGCCATGGCCGTGCCCAGGAAAAGGGTCAGAACCAGTGCAGTTGTAACGATCTTTTTCATGATATCAGGTTTTTAGACTTTATATCGGAATGAATCTCTCTTCTTATATTTCTTTTCAGTTCAAACTCCGTACCAAACTCCGTAACCCTCCGTACCAAACTCCGCAACCCTCAGTCCCAAATTTGGCCACCCTCCCGGATCAGAACTGCTGACCGATGGTGAAATGAAA
>JANTFK010000436.1 GCA_024763595.1 Bacteroidales bacterium
GCGGCCTGATCAAAAATGACAATCAAGTAACTATTAATAAACAAGTTAAAAATGCAAAATAAAGGTGCTATCAGGTTCTTTACGATTGTTCTGGCGCTGGTAAGTGTATATCAGCTTCTTTTTACTGTGTTTGCACAGAAAGTGGAGCGGGATGCCAGGAACCATGCCAAAGGTGATATTCGCCTGGAACGGTCCTACCTGGACTCCATGAAAGGAGAAGTGGTTTACAATGTACTTTTCAAAAAATACACTTACCAGGAGTGTAAAGAAAGGGAGATTAATCTGGGTCTTGACCTGAAAGGTGGTATGAACGTGATCCTGGAAATCGCTGTTGAAGATATTATCCGGTCGCTGGCTGCACCACAATTCCTGAGTGATCCGGCCTTCACCGGGACCATGAAACTGGCACATCAGAAAAAAACCAACAGCCAGAGCGATTTTGTGGATCTTTTTGCCGAGGCCTTTGAAGAACTGAATCCGGGCGGACAACTGGCACAGTTTTTCATGACTCCGGAAACACGGGGAGAGATCGATTTCAACACTACCAATGCTGAAGTGGTTGCTTATCTGAAAAGGGAAGCAGAAAGTGCCATTGACAACTCTTACAACGTGCTGCGCAACCGGATTGACAGGTTTGGTGTTGTACAGTTGAATATTCAGAAGCTGGAACGACAGGGCAGGATCCTGGTAGAACTTCCCGGTGTAAAAGAACCGGAAAGAGTTGCAAAACTGCTTACCGGTACGGCTAACCTGGAGTTCTGGACCACCTATCAGGCTGCCGAGGTCTGGAAGTATCTGGATCAGGCCAACCAGGCCCTGGCTGATATACAGGCAGCCGAAGCTGAGGTCAGCGCCGGGGAAGATCAGGCCACAACTGCTCCCGAAACGGCTGAAGAGGGAGAATCCATTCTGGGTATACAGGATGACGAATTACTGCTGGATACCTCTGGGCTGGACCTTCTGACAGACCTGGATTCCACGCAGGCCTTTAATGATGAGGAAGCACAATTTTACAATGAAAACCCGCTACTTGCAGTATTAACTCCCTATCTGGATAACCAGCGAAATTTTATACCCGGATCGACCGTTGGCGTCGTGCGGTTAAAAGATACTGCCAAGGTAAATGAGTATCTGCGTATTCCGCAGATCAGGCAGATATTTCCCTCAGACCTGAAGTTTGCATGGCACTTTCAACCCGATGGAGAGGAGAAACTTTTTATCAGGTTACATGCACTTAAAGCAACCAGGAACAACCAGCCGGCAATGGATGGGAAATATGTAACCGATGCCAGGGTGGGTACAGATCCCTATACAGGTGAGTTCAATGTGAGTATGAACATGAACTCGGAAGGGGCTAAAAAATGGGCCAATCTTACACGTGAGAATGTGGGTGAAGCACTGGCCATTGTGCTGGATGGGCTGGTTTACTCTGCGCCCAGGGTAAATGAAGAGATCAAAGGCGGAAGTTCATCTATTTCGGGTAATTTTTCCCAGGCCGAAGCGGATGACCTGGCCAACATCCTGAAATCGGGGAAGATGCCGGCCCGTGCTCGTATTGAGTCCAGCGAAGTGATCGGACCCTCACTGGGTGCAAAATCGGTGAAGGACGGGTTGCACTCTTTCCTGATCGCGTTCGTGGTCATACTTGCCTACATGATCTTTTATTACAGCCGCGGGGCCGGAATGGTGGCAGACATTGCATTGCTTGCCAACATGTTTTTCCTGATCGGTGTGCTGGCATCCCTGCAGGCAGTACTGACCCTGCCGGGTATAGCAGGTATTGTGCTTACCATAGGTATGTCGGTGGATGCAAACGTGCTTATCTATGAACGTATACGTGAAGAATTGAATGCCGGTAAGAACCTGAAGGTCGCTATCAGGGACGGATACAAGAATGCCTATTCGGCTATTTTCGATGCGCAGATCACAACCTTCCTGACGGGATTGATCCTCTTCTTTTTCGGAACGGGCCCCATTAAAGGTTTTGCCACTACCCTGGTGATCGGTATCCTCACCTCCCTTTTCAGCGCCATTATACTGACCAGGCTGACCTATGAAAGGATGCTGATAAAGGGCAGGAACATTACTTTTGATACGAAGATAACCAGGAATGCCTTTAAAAATGCCAACATCGATTTTATGGGGAAACGGAAGGTGTTCTATCTGATTTCCGGCCTGATCATCCTTGCCGGTGTTGTATCCCTGGCCACAAGGGGGTTAAACATGGGTGTTGATTTTACTGGCGGGCGCAACTATGTGATCGCCTTTAAGCAGGAGGTGGAAACTACAGATGTTCAGAGCAACCTGGAGAATGCTTTTGGAGAAGCTCCTACCGTGATCACTTACGGATCAAAGAATACAGTGAGGGTAACCACCAAGTATCTGATCGATGATGAGCGTCCGGAGGTGGATTCCATCATCAAGGCCCAGATGTTTGAAGGGCTTCAACCTTATCTGGAGAGCGATGTAACGCTGGATGATTTCTTGAACGGTCAGGAATATATCATCAGTGCCCACAAGGTCGGTCCCACCATTGCAGATGATATTAAACGTGTTGCTGTAATCGTGATTTTTGCCTCGCTGCTGATTATCTTTCTCTATATACTTGCCCGGTTCAGGAACTGGCAGTTTGGTTTTGGTGCACTTGCTGCATTGATGCATGATGTGCTGATCGTGGTTGGTCTCTTTTCGCTGCTGCGGGGGGTTATGCCCTTTTCACTGGAACTGGACCAGTCCTTTATTGCCGCAATTCTAACAGTTGTGGGTTACTCCATTAACGATACGGTGGTTGTATTCGACCGGATCCGGGAATTTGTGGGACTTCAGAAGAAGAGAGAGCGCAGGGAGATTTTCAACACAGCCCTGAACAGTACCCTGAGTCGTAC
Organism: Bacteroidales bacterium; assembly: GCA_024763595.1. GTDB lineage: Bacteria > Bacteroidota > Bacteroidia > Bacteroidales. Next base: position 2,886 of record JANTFK010000436.1, read on the forward strand.
TTTCAGTACGTCGCTGAGTACCTTTTTCGTGTTGCTGGCCATCTTCATCTTTGGAGGAGAGGTGATTCGTGGGTTTACATTTGCCCTGTTAATCGGGGTCGTTGTGGGTACCTACTCTTCATTGTTCATAGCTACACCGCTGGTATATGATACCATCAAGAAAGGAGAGACCACCCGAGTATTAAAAGGAACGGTTAGAAAATAATCCTTCGGTCGTTTACAGGGATAACATGGATTCGGCCTGCAGGTATTTTCGGAGTCTTGAAAACTTCCGGACCGTGTTTTCCGGAGCATATCCCTATGAAGTAAA
>JANTFK010000437.1 GCA_024763595.1 Bacteroidales bacterium
AGTTTTACTCTTGGGAAAGTGTAATGCAAGAATAATTAAACATGTATTAGCTGCATCAAGCTTAAGATCCTCACGAAAAGCCGTGAAGAGTTTCGTTTGACGAATCAAAAAAATTCTAAGACCATGAACTACAACATTAAACTTTTCCTGCTTCTAGGCATGGTACTATTGGTAAGTAATTGTGCTGATAATGAACCTGATCTTCAGAAAGATGTTGACGACATCACCACAACAGCAGATATCACCCCTTACGGAGGGAACCTGCAGGTAATTGATGAATCCGGAAATATCATAACCCTCACCTTTCCCCCGGGAGCACTTACCGATACATTCAGTGTTACGCTAACCATCCTGGGTACGCATATGGATCTGCCCATACAAACGCAACATATTAGAGCACTTGAGATCCTGCCATATGATCTGAGTCTCTATAAAGCAGCCTCCATCTCCGTCAAATACAGCAACGCCCCTGACGGGATTGAAAAGGCTGCGTTGTACCGGATGCACCCAGATAACAGGATAACGCCATTGGGTGAACTGAATCAAGACAAAACCGGCAGTACTGTAGCAGCCAGAACGCTTACCATGGGTAAGTTTGCAGAGGGGGAAATGACCCTTGACCAGCTTAATAATCAATTCAGCTTGCTACTCTCCTCACTGGATATCTCCTGGAAAAAAGGTATTGATCAACCGGCACTTCAGGAAAGCCAGGTAACATTTGATTGTAGCGATTATAAAGATGCCTGGGATAACTGGCAAGATGTGATCAGTGGAATGTTATCATTCTTCCAGATGAGAATCATACTGGGTTATTATGACAATCTCCCTGCGGGTGGAAACACCCTGGATGATGATTTTGATCGCTTATGTGAAAATATTGCCGGCAAAGCCATAAGTGAAGTACTTGATATGGGCCAGCCGCAAGATCCCTGTTGCAGGGATTATACACACACCATTGCCTCCATGGTTGAGACCATGATGATGCTGGGTTGTGATCAAAGTGCGGTATCTGACCGTTTATCTGACAGATTCAATAAGGTATTGAACGATTGCCAATCGATTATAACCATTACATCGACAATGGACATTCAGGCTGGTGGATTTGTTGTGGAAACAACCGGAGCATTTCCCATCACTGTACTGGAAGAAGATGAATCAGGTACGGCATCTGTTGAGGGCAATGGCACCCTCGCCGTAACCGGAAGTGCTGAATCAGAACATTGTGTCAATACTGTCGGAGGTTCCACACTTACCGATGTTTCAGGAACCAGAGATGCAGCCTACACATATGAGCTGGAAATAGTAACAGAACAGGATGCCCTTTTAACCTCGGTTTGCCCTGACAGAACTATTGAAACTCCACTGGTTGGAAGCGGTAGCAGGACAGTAACACTGAGCGTGGCAAACGGATTTATGGTGACTATAGAAGAGACCATACCTGAAGGGTCTTTTACAATGGATATTTCACTGATCAATCCCTATACAAGTATGCCGGGTTCAAAGTAAGGAATGCTTTGCCAAGCAGTTGTTTATTCCTGAGAAAACCTTTTTCTTTACTGAATAAGTGAATGTCAGATAAAGAAAAAAGCGTTAATTATGATTTCAGACTGGATTTTCAAGGAAACCAACCAGCGACGTTTAAAAGAAAACATGCCTGAAGTGGCAGTAATTCCGACTTCTGCCATTGAGCCTCATAATATGCATCTGCCTGTAGGTCAGGACTTCATGCACACATCGATCATCACAGAGCGCAGTGTGAAAAAGGCATGGAAAAAGATAAACAAAGTCGTTGCCCTGCCGGGCATTCCCTATGGCGTTGATTGTAATCTGCTGAATTTCCCCATAGCGATCCATGTATCGCAACATGTACTGGATGCCATGCTCAGGGATATCGTCGCTTCTTTGCTCAGTTATGGTATCCGGAAGGTCGTCATTGTGAATGGTCACGGAGGTAATGATTTTACCCCCTTTATCCGGCAGATACAACATGATATGGACACACATGTTTTTCAGATTGACTGGTGGAAAGTCGGCGATGATGCCTATTCAGAAATCTTTGATAAACCGGAGGATCATGCAGGGGAACTGGAAACATCCGTTGCAATGGCTCTCTATCCAGGTCTTGTGGAAATGGAACATGCCCGGGACGGGAAAGCGCAACCTTTCAGGTTTGAAGCCCTGCAAAAGGGATGGGCCAGGACAAGCCGTGATTTCAGCAAACTTAACGACCATTGTGCAACTGCCGATCCTTATGCTGCCACAGCTGAAAAAGGCGAGAAATATTTACAACTTGTCATTGACCGCATTTCCGGGTTCCTTGTGGAACTGGCCGGGGAACCCGTTGATGATGATTTTCCATTTGTTAAACATGGACATATTCAATAACCAGCAGCATTCTAAAAACGAAACCGGTGTTCATGATGGACTGCCTGATGACAGTGCCTGCTTCTGTTAGCATAGCTTATTCAGTAATCTGATACGGATCCCATATAACCAGAACCAATGCACCTTCCTTTGAATAAAAGGGGCCATGATCTTCATGGGCATGAAAGATCTGGTAGGAACCTTCGTGATATGTGGTATTGTTATAAGTAAAAGCACCTTTGAGTACAAAGGTTTGTTCTGTAGTTATGTGGGAATGAAGTTCCATGCTAAATCCCGCTGGTAATCTTAGCAAAATTGTCTTTGCTCCTTCTTCATCCCTGAGGGTTTTCTTAAATGTACCTGCCGGATAATTTTCCGCTTTTTCCCAGTTCATCTGATCAAATAGATTTATTAAATTTTTCATGATGAAATGTTTAAGATTTGATAACTACTTCTCCCTGATAAATTAATTTTAAACATATGCCCACAATTCCTGCATCTGTTCTAACTCATGTGCATTAATTCCGATGAGTTTGAAACCGTAAAACAGAGGTGGTTCACGTATGATTCTATTATATTGATGCCTTGGCATATGATGTATAATAGTATAAATATATTGCACATATGTGCAAAATGCAAATATTTTCTCTAATTAATGCTGATTTTGAATGCCAGAGTATTTCATTAAAACTCTGGTGAATATCCCATCTCAATGGGTCTCCAACTAATATTTCTTACCACAATGTTTCTAATCTGAATATGGCTGCTCCAGGCAGTAAAAGCAATTTTTCCATACTTCCTTTGGTCAATTGGATCCGGATCGGTCAGT
>JANTFK010000438.1 GCA_024763595.1 Bacteroidales bacterium
TCCTGCTGTTGTCTTGCCTATAAAGTCTCTTCGTGTAAAGCTTTTTATTACCATATCTTAGCATTTTTGAATGCAGTGACTATTTGATCATTCATTATTCCCCTTCTGCCGCTATAATGATTGTCGCTGTTTCTTTTTCGTCAAGGCTCAACAGGAGAACAACTTTTTCAGATGTGATTTCAGTCAAATTGTAACCAGTGTCACAGCTTATGCGTTCAGGGGATAAACCTTTCATATGAAGTGTTACCTCAGTACTGACAGGACATTCTTCCCCTGGCAAGTCATCTGCAAAAACTATGATCACCGAGTTGTTCTTGCTATCTTTAAAGGCAAGCACACGGCCCTCCGTTGCGGAGACAGACGGGGTACCCAGGAGGTGAGTAATCAGGGTCATTGCCCGGTTAATCAATGGGCTTATGCTCTCACTGCCATAACCTGTTAATTCGTTCGCAGAACGCCTGACAAGTGTAGGGGGAATGTTGAACATGGCCGTGTTTTTGTATTTCAATAAGACAGGGGCCTCACCTTCCAAAAGGACAGAAGCCCCGTTGGCGGCATATCTGGCGACACAGGCAGGATGCGACGGTGTTTCGGACAATTCGCTTAACCCGGCCACAGGATTGTCCGCCAGTGCGGTATTTACATGGATACTCCTGACAGGTACCGGCCTGGAGTTGCGTTTCACGCCGAATAGATCCTCCAGCCCCGTGACATCCTCGAATCCTATTAATGCAACCCCTTCTGAATAAAGCCTTCGTATTTCAGAAAGCTCCGCTTTTGTGGCACCTGAAAGCGGGGGTAATACCAGACAATCTGTTTCTTCCCGGGAAAGCTTCCATAAGGAAGAGATGGATGCGACAAATCCTCCGGCATGGCCATTGTGACGAGACATCTCCCAGGCAAAAGCTACATCTTCCTCGGCAGTGTTTATTATTTCAGGATACAAAGTAGGGTGTTGCCGGCAACACGCTTCGCTGTAGACATAAGCAGAACTACGTAACGGTTTGATGGGTTTATGGTCACGAACACTCTTCCACGTATTTAACAGAGCCTCAAATTGACCCTGACTCCAGTTTCTGGCATGAAACCCATAATCACGCCAATAATCAAATCCCTGCTCATTGTGCCATACGGCACCATACACATATTCAAAAATTCGTTTCCTGAATATTCCCGGCACATTGGGAAAAATGCCATACGGTGGATGAGCAAGATAAACCGCTCCATCGGGACAGCCCTGGACAGAACGTGTGTAAAATTCGGGGTATATTTTCAGTTCAGGAGCCACCAGCTTGATCGAAGCCAGCGTGAGGGGACCACGGCCAATATTGTAACCACAAGCAACAGGATAATCCTCGAACTGGAAAAATCCATCCATCACCTCCTCTGGTTTATATTCAGGGTCTAATCCCCTGTAGTTAAGAGACCACCCCATTTTATAACAACCTGCATATATCGCGAACGGGCCATATTGGCTTTTCCTTATTGCAGGGTTAAGATCTTTAAGCCTCTTTCGCTCATCCTGCAGGTATTCTTTTATTGTCTTTGAATAAAAATCCAACCACTCCACCCATTGTGTTTCTACCAGTTCTTTCATCCCTTCAGGACTGAGCTGTTTCTCGCACTCAAGTCTCTCCGGGTGTAGTAAGCTGTTTTTGTCTAAATGAAGTCTCCGTGTAAAATGGATTAACAGTTCAAGGATTTCACCCCGGTATTGGTGGCTCCAGAAAGGATAATGAGGATAATAAAAAAGCTGACCATCATATTCATTCGCTAAACCCACATAGTTTGCATGAGCAATCAATTCTTTGTTAGCATCGATTCCCGGATGTTCTGCTGTGCGCTTTTGAGCCCATAACCACCAATCTCTATTGTATACTTTCAACGTGTTCCAGATCCTGTTCTCTTTTGCAACACCCGGGAAAAAAGTGCTACAGGATATATAGTGTGAAACATTTAAACCATTGGCCCCAAGCCATGGATCAAAATAATCATTGTCCAGATTCATTATTTCATTCGGCGCGTTGTATAGATATGGCAAACCAGAGGCCAGGGGCGGAGATGGAGCATTATCATCACGGCTGATCACTTCAAATGCCCGGTAATCTTCCGTGATGACCTTTTCACCCCTGTGTATCCTGACTCGTATGTGATATACCCCATTTTTCATGTACCCCGCATCGACAGCAAAAGATTGTTGCACAATGCCGGGAGATATATTCTCCGCCCCGATCTTGTTTAAAGTAACCTCCCGAGCTTCAGACATGGGTTCAAAAAAGGCATTTTCAATTTGATACTCAATAGGGAGATTCTCTGCTTCCCGGGAAAACAGATTCACTATAAAACGGCACGGTTCCGACTCTATGAAGTAATGATTACGCCTGGCAAAGTTTACTGCAAGTTCATAACGCGGATCATCCCTGGGAAGCAATGAAATTATTTTCTTATCAGGTGGAGACTCTATCTGGATATCAAATGGATTTTTCTGACAGCCTCCCAGCGCTTTGCCCTGGTGCAATATCCTGCCTGAGGGCATATCCACAATCACTTCGGCCGGTCCACCTGCTGCATGTTGTGCTGTTTCGCTGCAATAATGGTCATAACCGAATGTCATTAAAAACTGTTCAGGAAGCTGTTCTTCCAGGATAAATTCACGTTTCAGTGGCCAGTCCGGTTTTTCATAAAGAATCTGGTAAAAGTATTCGGGCTGATAGGCACTCAATACCAATGTGGTGTCTGACAAATTATAACGTCTGCCCATAATCTTTATGTAAGGCCTGGTCAGATAGTCTATTTTTCGTTCATGATAAGTAAACCAGGTAGATTTTTTCTGTTCAATCACACTACCGGCAAGTACAGCCCTGATTACTGATATATCGCCTCGCTGAATCGCAGAAACAGTATAAGTAATAGGGATGTCCATCATATGGATGCCTTTTGGAAATACTATTTTTGTTTCTGGTAAAATTTCGGATTCTTTAATGGATTCAGTGGTGGAGATACTAAACTTCTGCAGACGGATTTCCTGCATCCTGGCCCCGCCATGTGCAAGAGCAACAGTCGATGGGAACCTGTAATACGTACCAAAGGAGGGGGAGCTTTGACCATTTAACGTGATGCTGGTCCGCTCCGGGCCTGTCCGGACTGCAAGACAGACTTCGCTGCCTGATAACACACCGCTCAGTATCTC
>JANTFK010000439.1 GCA_024763595.1 Bacteroidales bacterium
TATATTGAATTTAACTCTCCTCACCGAGAAGGCATCCTCTCCCGAAAAGACAACATATGCTGTTTTCCCGTTTTTACTCATCCATTTCACCGGCATGCACATAGTTTCGCCCGGTCCGATATCCCAATCTTTTGTATAGTACACTGTTCTCCAGGGGCCCCAGGGTTCATCAGATTCAAATATACCAAATCCGCCGGAGAAACGTGTTAACCTGTCGAAAACAATATGGATGAGAAAATATTTTTTCAGTCCGGGGTTATAAGATATACTCATGCGGTAACATTGCCCGGGGTTTTTAAAAACACCTTTTCGTAAACGGATGTCATTATGCCAACGTGGCCGATGTTCCGAATCAAATCCGGTAAAGAACTTATAAGAATTCCGATTCAGTATCCGATCTTTTGGAACACGTGCCAAAATAATTTGATCAGCCGGCATGTATGCATTGTCTTCATCATGTGAATAGATGTAAACATAGTCATCACGTGCTCCCTCATAATTTTTGCCAAAATTCAGAAAAGCCGGACATCCAAAACTTTGTTCAAAGGTCCATTCTGCCCATTCCCATGTCTGTCCATGATTTTTTGACCAGGCAATCTGTGAATTGGCAGTATTCCTTACCAGTATATAAAGCACACCATCAACCATTAGGATGCCTGAAGCTTTTGGTCCGTACCTGCCCTGGCCAACGCGTTCACCTGTTAATGACCTGATATTCACACCTTCAAAACTTTCGGGGTTACCGGTGACCATAGCTAAACCGAGACTGAGCTTGATCTCTGTTTTTGGTTGAAAGCCCCAGCCATCGCCGTATGCAGTGTAAAGATTATCATCATCCGCCCAGGTTACCGGCCAGTTATCGCTCCCTTCTGCCTTTCGGACAATAGTTTCCAGGGGGGCGAATTCCGCACGAATATTACTCATGGGATAGGGAGTTTCAAAAACAGCGTCAATAACTGGGTTAAAAAGATACTTCTCTATTGATCCCCAAAATGTTTCGTCCTTACCGGGGTCAAACATATTTCCACCATTGCGCACAACGATCAGATCCAAACCTGGTACTACCAGCAATACCTGATTACCGGCTCCTGCACCGCAAAAAGCATCACGTGGCACTTTTCTCCACACTGCATCGAAGTTTGAATACCATCCGAGACCGGATGCCGGGACAGGGTCATTTTCTGCACGAAAAGGAAGCGGTAAACCAGCGTAAGTTACTGCCTTTTTCACAAATACAGTGTCGATAAGTTGCCTGCCCTGCCAGTTGCCATTATGCAACATTAAACGACCAATCTTAGCCGTGGCACGAGGAGTATAATTGCCCCCCCCCCAATTGGCAACTAACGGCAATCCATTTACTTCATAAGTTTTTTCATATCCAACTGACCACTCATTGTTTTCAATTTCAAGAGGCTTCATTATGCGCTTATCAAGTAGTATCCGAATATCTTTACAATGACTGTCCTGTAAAGATGCTGTAACCGCATAGGCAAGCATTGCCATTCCGGTATTGCTGTATGCATAATCCGTGCCGGGAGTAAATATAACCGGGGCTGAATCACGTGCCACAGTGAAGGGATCCGGTTCTTTTCGCCAGAACTGTCCTTTCCAGCCAGGCAGTGACATATGGCCCGGGGCAATTGTAACTCCGTTTTCAGTTAGTTGCTTTTGTTGCTCATTTGAAAGCTCGGCATCTTCGATTCCTGAAGTATGTGTAGCCAACTGTCGAATGGTAATTTTTGATTTTTGTTCGTCAGATTTCCATTCCGGAATATAGGCACATGCCGGTGCATCAAGTACAATCCGGTCATCGTTTAACGAGAGCAATAATGACATACCTCCTACAAGTGCTTTGGCGAGAGAAGCAGTGTAATGCCTTGTATCTTTAGACCATCCTTCTGCATACCATTCATAAACAATTTTGTCGTGACGAATTAATAGCAATGAGGTTGTGTTTCTTATTGCCAGACTATCCCTCATAGCATCTAGTTTGTCTCGTGACATGCCTGCGGTTGAGGGGTTGGTAATCTCCCATTCAAATCTCTGAGCAAAAAGCAATGAAGACGAAAACACAAACATTACTACAAGAAGTTTTTTTAGTTTAGGCACTTTAGGCACTTTAGGCACTTTATTCACTTCCTTCCCAGCTACCACCATCCCTTCGGCATATTCTCAATATCTTCAAATGCATTGGGCACTCCTTTAGCGGGTCCATAGAATACACTGCCTCCATAGGTACTAAGAAACAGCATGCCGGGATGATGAATATCCGGAATGGCCCGTTGGCCCCATTTAAATCGGTAGCCCTTAATTCTTTTCCAGTTTTCTCCAAAGTCATCACTCCGGTAGGCCGCATTCTGGAAAGTATTAATAAATATTACCCCGGGATTTTTTTTGTCAAGTCCGGCTGAATTTACCCTGACTCTTTCATCAAATGTCTGTTTCCAGGACAAACCACCATCAAGAGTTGTAAAAACACCTCCAAAACGGTCCTTGCCGTCAACCGTGCGTGGCCAGCAACTCAGATACATTCTGTCCGGATTATCGGGATCAATAAGCAGGTCATGCGGGCCGTTCAGGCTATCGGGGAGTGTCAGTTGCAACCATGAATCGGCCTGATCATCACTGTAATAAACTGCACCATTTATCGTTCTCCCTTTATTTTTACCGCGGGAGAACAATGTAAAAATCCGTCCGCTTAAATTCCTCCTCAACTGCCATGCAAACAAGTTTCTGCCAAATCCCTTGTTTGCTTCTTTCCAGCTTTTTCCTCCGTCAATTGATTTGTACACCCCTTTGTCAAAAATACTCACAAACAGGGTTCTTGCGTCAACAGGACTTTCAGGGTCGATCATAATATTTGTACAGATTGAATTTTTAGGAATTCCATTGTTGCTCTTTTTCCATGTTTTGCCTTCGTCATAAGAAACGGCAACACCTCCTGCAAATCGGTCAAATCCTTCATTACCAAACATTTTATCCCTGGGCAGATCATGAGCATTGGCCCATACAGACCAGACTCTTCCTTTTTCAGCGGGATCAAATTCAATCCAATAACAGGTGTTTTGCCATCCCCGGGGTATTCCTTTTATGGAATGGAACCAGCTTTTCCCGTCATTAAATGTGTGAAACAATCCTATATCGGTATAT
>JANTFK010000440.1 GCA_024763595.1 Bacteroidales bacterium
GTTTCTCCGGGAGCAATGCTTTTTGCCGGGAAACCTTTTCGCCCGACTCCCAGTTTGCTGGCTGCCTGTCCGCCTGCCCCTTCTTCACCCGTTGGATTTTCAAATGAGACCGACCTCGATCTCAATCCGGTTCCCAGATCATACAGTTCTCCCCCCGAACCGGTCTGATCAGGGTTGCAGGATTGAACAATTCCGATGAACAGTACAGCGATGCATGTCTTATTGAGATTCATGTCTTAACGAGTTTAATGGTTATATTTTTTTCCTGTATGGACTTTTTCGGCTGGTGCGTAATATACACCCAGAGCAGCGAGTGTCAGGCAGGGGGCATCTGTTTCAAAAGTTATCCGCAATTTTGAAGCGGTAACATCATCAAAACGCAGTACCCGTTTATAGCCGATGGTGGTTCCTCCTGCCACTACCCTGTATTCACCATCATTCACAGCCTCTGCTATAAACCGGTTAATACGCTGTCCCAGAGCTATATACTCTTGCACCATCAGGCGGTTAAATGTGGTTTCACCCGGGAAATCCACCAGGATGCTTGCCTTTTGAACGGAGTCACTGGTTGCCCAGTAGGATTCCGGATCACCATCCATGATATTATCTGCTGCAAACCCGGAGCTCTTTCCCCGCACCTCGCTGGCAGTCAGTTTTGCCTGTTCCAGCAGGTTATCCCTGAATTCACGGTCCAGTATCTGTCTGAATTTCTTCAGTGCCTGAACATCTGCATCCCGGATCTCACCACTGGGTGAAATGGCCAATCCCAGGTTCAGGGTGGCGCCACGCCCGATAGATGTATAGTAGACATCCATAAGATTTTCCGGGCTGCGGGGCTGGTGGCCGGTATGGAAATACCATGCCTTGGGCCATAACAGCGTTGTATTGGCTTCGGCCGGGATCCAGCTTTTTCCATCAGGGTCGCCGCTCCCCAGTTTCTTAAGGAATCCTGTTCCGGAGGCACCCGGGTATCTTCCTGCTACATTGATCCTGTTCCAATTGGTCTCATTTACAGTGCCCGATTCATTGCCAGCCCACCGTACTCCCGGACCGGTATCGCTAAATATCAATGCGTTGGGTTGGTATTTCTTCACGATGGAATAAATGGTATCATAGCCATAGTATGTTTTCCTGTCAATGTTTCTTCGCTCATTGGCTCCTCCATAATAACCGGTACCACCGTTGGCCCCGTCGATCCAGAATTCAAAGATTTCCCCATATTCCGTCATGAGCTCTTCCAGCTGGTTGTAATAGTATTGTACATATTCGGGACGGCCGTAACCGGCATGGTGTCTGTCCCATGGGGAAAGGTAGACCCCAAGCTTCAGGTTGTATTTCCTGCAAGATGCTGACAGGTCGCCCAGGACATCACCTTTCCCGTTTTTCCAGGGGGTGGCTTTTACCGAATAATCGGTGTATTTACTGGGCCACAGGCAAAATCCGTCATGATGCTTTGCAACCAGTATTAATCCCTTCATGCCCGCATCACGGGCCACCCGGGCCCACTGGTCGGTATCCAGGTTCGATGGTTGAAATATGCCCGGATCCACATCCCCGTACGCCCATTCTTCCCCGGTATAGGTGTTCAACCCATAACATACAAGGCCGTAAAACTCCATGGCATGCCAGGAGAGGTGCTGTGCCGTGGGAAGTGGTCCGCAGGGTTCCGGTTCGTCAACCTGTGTGGCGCAGGAATGATTCAGCAGCAACAGAACCAGCAACGAGAATAGAAATTTCTGTTTCATTGCGATCGGGTAGTGGTGATCTCAGAAAGGTTAAAGATCATCAGGGATTCTCCATGCCTGATGATCAGCCTGCCGTCATAAATAGCCGGATGTGCCCAGTGGGGACCGGTACCATAAGGAATCCGGAAAGAGCTGATGATCTCAAAATCCAGGGGGGTGGCTTTCACCAGGGCCAGGTTGCCCCTTCTCTCTTCGTAACAGTACAGAAAATTTTCGGCTGAGACTACCGATCCCTTGGTTTCCCATTTTTTTACATAATTGGTCTGACCCGTTTCCCAGTCAATACAGCACCATTCCCCCTTATTCCCGGGCATCCAGTTGGAGCCATAAAGGTGCCCATCGACCAGTACAACCCCTCCGTGATGGCAATCCAGTACAGGATCCTTCCAGAGCGGACTTACACCGGTCCCGTTCGGATTCAGTTGAAGCATCACCCCTCCATGATCATAGCCACTGGTTATATAGATTCTTCCATCTTTATAAACGGGTGAGACACAGTTGGCCACTGCAAATTCATGCTTTAACTGGGAATCAAGATTGGGGTAGTCATTGTAGTAATTGTAGGTCCACAGAAAGGATCCGTTCGCTGCATCCACACCAAACAGATAACCGGATGTCATGCCTACAATCATCTTCCTGCCAGCATATTCCACCAGGATAGGAGATACATATGCACTGCTGTCTTCGAGGCTTTCAGAGGTCCAGACTGTTTCACCCGTGTTCAGGTCCAGGGCTACCACCGTTGTCAGCTCTCCTCCCGGTGTATAGATCACCCTGCCATCTACCACAAGAGGCGATTCTGCGATACCATAATCCCCGCATCTGCCTTCAAACTTCCCGAATCCGTCAACCGACCAGTACATGCTGCCCGTTTTTTTATCCATACATGCCACTGTTCCCCCTCCACTGATGACTACAGCTTTGTTTCCTGTGATTGCAGGTGCCGACCGGGCATCGGGATAGGAGCTGGACCAGGCCGGTCCGTAAGGGACACTGTACCGTATCTTTCCTGATAGCTCATATGCAGAAAGATATTCCGTTGTATCCCTGGTTCCCGTAATAAATATGATCCCTCTGTCAGCGACAGGCATAGAGAACCCCCTTCCCACACCTTCCACATGTGTCAGTAATTCAGGCCCTTCTTCCGGCCAGTAGTTTAACAATCCGGTATCCGGGAAGATACCATCCCTGTTTTCGCCCCTCCACTGTGCTTCCTGGGCTGTGGCGACACAGGAGAAAAGAACCAGGGTTATGGATAAAATGATTGATTTCATTTGGACAGTACCAATATACCGAAATCTGCTCAACCGGTAAAATTTACCCGTACGAAACAAACATGTACCGGGGTAATGGATTTATTATTACTTAAAAATGTAAAATAAAAACTAGAGAAAGTGATGCCGG
>JANTFK010000441.1 GCA_024763595.1 Bacteroidales bacterium
GTAACCGTGATCATTTCGGATAATTCCACCACCGGGATGACCGGGGGACAACCCTCACATGCCACCAACAGGCTGGTGGATATCTGTTTGGGGATCGGGGTGGAAAAGGATCATATCCGGATCATGAATCCACTCCGGAAAAATCATGAAGAAAACACCTGGATGATGGCGGAAGAACTGGAGTACCAGGGTGTTTCGGTAATCATTTCACAGCGTGAGTGTATTCAGACGGCCAAACGCACAAGGAAGCTTCAGCGGGCCCAATTAACAGAAAAAGATAAAAGATAAGCGTTACAGGATGAAAAAAGATATTATTCTGGCCGGTGTAGGGGGACAGGGGATCCTCTCCATTGCAGCCGTGATCGGACTGGCTGCTGTTGATTCGGGACTCTTCCTGAAACAGGCCGAGGTGCATGGCATGAGCCAGCGGGGAGGGGCTGTTCAGTCTCACCTGAGAATCTCGGACAGTGCCATATCATCGGACCTGATCCCCCAGGGAAGGTGTGATATTATCCTTTCGGTGGAACCCATGGAAGGGTTGCGGTATCTTCCGTTTCTTGCCGGTGATGGCTGGCTTATCACCAATAGCAAACCATATTTGAATATTCCCGATTACCCTTCAGAAGAGTCACTGTATAAAGCAATTAAGAAAGTGAAGAACCACCGTATCGTCGATGCGGTTGCCATTGCAAAAACCATTGGATCGCAGAAAGTTTCCAACATGGTGATGCTGGGTGCAGCATCGGATCAGCTGGGCCTTCCGCAGGACAACCTGGAAAAAGCACTGGGTACCCTGTTTGGAAGCAAGGGTGAGGAGATGGTTCAGATGAATATTCAGGCGCTGAAGGCGGGAAGAGAAAGTTATCAATAAAAATCAGCTACATGTTTACACAGAAAGATCTGCAGCAGATTCGCTCCAAAGGGATCTCCATCGATGATCTGAACCAACAGATTAACCATTTTAAAACCGGTTTTCCACCGGCCGACCTGGTGGCCCCGGCCATTCCGGGCAAGGGTATTTTGACACTCAGGAAAGGAGATGAGGAGCACTACCTGCAAATATTCCGGAAGCATGGCCCTGATTTGTATATGACCCGTTTTATTCCGGCTTCAGGTGCGGCCACGCGAATGTTCAAATCACTTTATGGCGCGCTGGAAATACTACATGGAAAAAGCCGTGAGGAACAAGGGGCACTGGTGCAAAAAGATGTGGAAATTGACAATTTTTTAAAGGAGTTGCCCCAATATCCCTTTTATGAGGATCTGAAATTCTCGGGTGAAGAGACTCCGGCACAGATACTGGCGCTGATCCTGGGACCGGGGGGACTTGACTACGGGAAGAGGCCGAAAGGATTGCTCAGGTTCCATAAATACAGTAAAAATGACCGGAGAACATCCTTTGAAGAGCATGTGAGGGAATCTGCCCGATATTGCACCGGTCGTGACGGGGTACTGCGGATGCATCTGACAGTTTCTCCCGCACACCTGGACAGGTTTCAGATCGAGGCTGCCAGGGTAAAGGCCAGGGTGGAGAAAGAGACAGGCATTCATTTGGATATCTCTTTCTCTTTTCAAAAACCGGAAACGGATACCCTGGCGGTGGATCCATCCAATAAACCTTTCAGGAACCCGGATTCCACACTGCTGTTCAGGCCGGGCGGTCACGGTGCACTGATTCAGAACCTGGATGCACTGGATTCGGACATGATCTTCATTAGCAACATTGATAATGTGGCCCCGGACCGTCTTAAAGAGAGACGGGTGCGCAACAAGGAGATCCTGGGGGGCATACTCCTGGAGGTGCGTATGCAGGTTGCCAACTACCTGAAGCAGCTTACCGGTGATGACCGGCTTGAGAGGACCCGCATGGAGACCATGGCAGTTTTTTTGCACGAAAGGCTGGGTGTTGCCGTTCAGGACCAACTGGAAAACCTGAATTCTGAACAGTTAAGAGCGTGGTTGATCAGGACCATGGACAGGCCCATCCGGGTTTGCGGCATGGTAAAAAATGAAGGGGAACCGGGAGGGGGACCCTTCTATGTGCGCTCGGCACCGGGTGAGGTTTCCCTGCAGATCGTGGAGTCGTCACAGATTGATATGGAGAACCCCGGGCAGGCTGCCATCGTAAAGCGTTCCACCCATTTTAATCCCGTGGATCTTGTGTGCGGGGTTCGCAATTTCAAAGGGGAGAAGTTTATGCTGACACGCTATGTGGATCCCGAAACGGGCTTTATCTCCGAAAAATCGGTGGGAGGAAAACCGTTGAAAGCCCTCGAATTACCGGGTCTCTGGAATGGCGCCATGGCAAGGTGGCTCACACTTTTCGTGGAAGTGCCCGTCGAAACCTTCTCGCCTGTAAAAACAGTCTTTGATTTGCTCAGAAACGAACACGTTGTATAGCTTGTTTACCGGTCAGTTTTCTCAACCGGTTATTAAGTCAACGATCATTTTCATTTAATTCTTTTTGATGTATCCTGATTCGTATAGCAGGGTCCACCCTTCAATCCACTGGTTGGAACCAAACGCTCCCTTGTAAGTGACCTGTTCGAACCAGCCGTTTGAATAGGGAGCCATATTCTCAAATACTGTGGCAGGAGGCAGCAGAGAGTACCCGTTTACAGCAGAGACCCCCGGATCTTCATAGCTGTTTCCCCAAGCAGCCAGAGAATCAGCCATGACATGATTTTGTGCCGTAAGGTCCATGGAAAGATCAGAATAGGCGTAAAAAGCGGGAACAGAATCGGTGGCTGGGAAAAGGATGTTGTTGTATAGTGCCAGCCGTCCTGACTGGAAGAGGGAGTAGGAATCGCCAGGTTTCTCTGTATAATACAGTCCAATGCCCTGTTCAGCTTCCAGGAAAATCGAGTTCATGATGAACCCTCCGGCATGACTGCTTATATCGATCAGCGGTGCAGCCTTTGTGTCCGGGTTGCCCACCAGGGTCACATTGTAAATGACAGGAAGGTTATTTCGGAGAGAAGGAATGGGTTGCAGCCCTCCACTCATCTCAAGAGCCTTATCTGAGTCACCATTGTTGATCCCCAGCCAGAACTGACCTTTGCCGTGGTATCCCAGGTCTATATCAAAGGCATCATCTCCGCAAAAGGATACCACCAGGTTCGAACAGTTCACAGTTCCA
>JANTFK010000442.1 GCA_024763595.1 Bacteroidales bacterium
TGAAGAACCGGATAAAGCTGTCCGCGCCATCTACGGTATGATGGGAAATGCCGGTTAACAGACAGATGGGTCAAAAAGAGGAAACAGTACAAAAGTAAGAGGCTGTCCCAGACGGAACAGCCCCATTATTTACGCTCCCTGCAACCAGCCGGGCCTGTGCACTTTTTACCCAATTAACCAGTATCCCTGTACTACAAATTTCCTTTCCGGGGACCCCGACCGGCGTCGTTTCTGTGGAACCCTCTCTGATGATGGAATCTCCTGTGCTGATCCAGTTTCATCAGTTGTTCATCTGTAAGGTTACTCCTCATTTCAACCCGGTGGGATGCCTGCAGTTTTCTTATCTTGTTCTGCAGGTCTGTCTGTTCATCAATTACCTTATTCACCTTCTTCATATCCACAGGATCTTCAGACATAAGGGTATGTTGCCTGGCTCTCAGCTCAAACATTTGATTTCTCAAAGGTTTCATTTGCTTATAGTGTTCCAGCCTGAGGGCTTCAAAGGCTTCCTGCTGTTCTTCGGAAAGGTCCAGCCATTGTTGATTAGCCATGAACCCATCTCCTGGGCCATAACCATAACCCGGTCCGCCCGGATGCATCATTTGATTGGGACCGGCTCCCTGGCCACAGGGACCCAGTCCCCGTCCGCCCTGGTTATAAGGTTGAGCATTTCCTGCTGTCACCATGGTTAATGCCAGTATCAGGATACCGGCGCTTCTCATCATTTTTGTTTTCATCTTTTTCAAATTTAAATGAACTGTCAAACTAAATCTGAATCTTGGATGATGGAAATATAAAAAGGTTTAATCGGAGATGGATTAAAGGTTGGATAGTGTATCGATGGCAACCTTCAGGGTGTTATCAATGTCTGCAATGATGGGGTAGAATCCTTCATTATCGATAATATTTCTTGCTACGTAAGCTTTGATGGTTTTTTTCAGCACTGTCTCTGATGTCCTGATATCCTGGTAATCAGGCAAAACACCTTTCTTCCGGGCATACTGAATGAACTGGTTCAGCAGGTCCTGGTTATCCAGATAGTTCTCAATTTCTGTTGTCGTAGAATATGTTTCGAGGGAAGGCCTGTGCAGATCAGTAAAATAAAATGCAAATCTGTACATCAGGCCAAGACTTCTGACTTTATTGTAATATTCAGAAGCCCCCGTTGTATCAACTGGAACGAATAGATCGGGCATGATGCCGCCTCCGCCGTAAACGACCTTGCCTCCGGGAGTAATGAATTTCTGTGAATCGTCGAATTTAATGCTGTCCTCATGTTCCAATTCTCCCCGGGAGTAACGTTCTGCAAACTCATGGTAGTAATCTTCCCTGCCTTTATCATAAGGGCGCTGGATACTTCTTCCAGTAGGCGTATAATACCGGGCAACAGTAAGCCGGAGGGCAGAACCGTCTGCGAAACGCATCTCTTCCTGAACCAACCCCTTCCCGAAGGACCTTCTTCCGATCACAAGCCCGCGGTCATTGTCCTGTATGGCTCCTGCCAGAATTTCACTGGCTGACGCACTGGATTCATCTATAAGAACTACGATCTTATCCTTCTTCAGAATACCGTTCGAGGTGGCGTATTCATTTTCACGGGGACGGGCACGCCCCTCCGTGTAAACGATTAATTGTCCTTCTTCCAGAAACTGATCGGCGATCCTTGTAGCAGCTTCCATGATACCACCACCATTGCGCCTGAGGTCCAGAATCAGCTTGCTGACGCCATGCGATTTTAGCTTCTCGACAGCCTGCATGAACTCGCGGTAGGTAGTTTGGGCAAACTGACTGATCTTAATGTACCCGGTTTCATCATTTACCATATAGGCCACATCCACGCTATAGATGGGGATATTATCCCGGGTGATCTCAAAATTGATGAGATGAGGCTTTTCCCTGCGGTAAACAGTCACCTTCACAATGGTATTTTTGGGCCCCTTCAACATTTTTACGATGTCATCACTGGGCATGCCAACTCCGGCTACCAGTGAGTCATCCACCATGATGATCCTGTCCCCTGCCAGGATCCCCACCATCTCAGAAGGCCCGTTTGGAATGGTGTTGATAATGGCTACAGTATCATCGGTCATATTGAATGAGACACCTATACCACTAAAGTTTCCCACAAGGGGTTCGGAATAGCGCTGAAAATCTCGGGCCGGAATATATACTGAATGGGGATCAAGATGGTCCAGGAGGGCCGGCATGACCGATTCATTCAATGTGGTGATATTTACCGTATCCACATATTCATTCACGATATACTGAATCGCAGCGGATATCTTATTCCCTTTTGGGGTGAGTGAGAATCCCGATCCGGCATTGAGGCCGGGCCGGATTGAAAACTTTTGCCGGTGTACTTCATCGGTCACAATGCTCCGGACACGAATGCTGGTAATCCAGTTACCAATCAGGATCCCGGCGATAAGCGCAAGGCTGATTATCAACGGTAAAAATATTATCAGTCTGTTTCTTTTGTTCCTCATGCTTTCTTCAGCATCAATTGATCAGTTATTCATCACTTCTGTTTCGGATAGGTGTACCAGTGCTACGCCTGCCCTTTCCAACAGATCCAACCCATCGGTAATCCTGTATTTCTCTTGAAATACAACCCTGGTAATCCCTGACTGGATGATCAGTTTTGAACACTCCATGCAGGGAGAGGTGGTCACATACAGTGTGGAACCATCACTGCTGTTGTTGGATTTGGCCACCTTGGTTATGGCATTGGCCTCCGCATGCAATACATAGGATTTGGTTGTATCATTCCCATCTTCGCACTCATTCTCGAAACCGGAAGGTGTCCCGTTATAACCATCTGATATGATCATTTTATCTTTAACCAGCAGTGCACCCACTTTTTTTCGCTTGCAATAGGAGTTGGAGGCCCATATTCGGGCCATTTTCAAATAGCGCCGGTCCATGGCCAATTGCTTCTCTCCATTGTTTTTTTGTTGCTCTGACATCCGGGTTGAGGATTGTGCCCAGGGCCGGGATCGAACCGGCACGATATTGCTATCACTGGTGTTTGAGACCAGCGCGTCTACCAATTCCGCCACCTGGGCAATCATGAATCACTTCTATATGAGAACTAAACTATTTTTTTGTTTATTATTCTACTTCCCGG
>JANTFK010000443.1 GCA_024763595.1 Bacteroidales bacterium
GCATTAAAGGGATTGAACTGCTCAATGCTGTACCAGGCGTTTCCCCCTTCCAGGAAGGTCAGCACAAAAATAGTTGCCGACGGGTTCAGTGATACCGGGTAGCGCAACTCCAGCGTATATTTGGTATAGACGTTCCCCGATTTTACGATCACCCCGTTCATATTCACTTTCGGGGTCAGGCTCCGGTTGGGATAGCCCCGTTGCGCGATGGTTTCCACCCCGTAAAGGTTGTAACCCGATAATCCGTCACCCCCCACGTCAAATCCTTCAAAGGGCGATGGACCGATATCGTCGTTATAGTGTGCCAGGTAGCCATATTGCATCCGTGCCATCAAAACCAGGTCCCCGACCAGTTTGTAGTACCAGTCCGCTTTCAACATCCAGCGGTGGTATTCCACCCACTTATACTTTTCCTCCTGCGGCATGTTGATATAATCGCGGCCCGGGTTAAACAGCGAATAGGGGGGTGTGATCTGCAGGCTCAGGCTGATATTGGATCCCCGCCTGGGATAGATGATCTGGTCCTGGGAACTCCGGCCCAGTGTGGTGGTAAAACTGAAGTTATTGAAGTGTCCGTTATCCACCAGGAACAGTCCGGCATAATCCTTTACCTTGTAGCGCTGGTAGGATACCCCGTTGTAAAGGGTGAAGAAGTCATCGGGCCATGAGAGCCTACGGCCCAGGCCCAGTGAGAAACCGGTTACAGAATAGTACTCATCCTTGATATCATCTTTGGACCCGCCCCACAAAAGGGCATAAGGATTCCGGTTCATTTTGGAGTAGTAACCGGAAACGGAAAAAGAGTTGGGCTTCCGTCCCCCGAACCAGGGTTCCACAAAAGAGAAGTTATAGGACTGGTACACTTTGCCGTTGGTCTGAGCCCTCACTGAGAATGTCTGGCCATCGCCCGAGGGAACCGGTCGCCATGCCTGCCGGTCGAAAAGCCTCCTGGTTGCAAAATTACTGAACCGGATCCCCACGGTCCCCACCAGCATGCCGGCCCCGTAACCACCGGAGACTTCCAGCTGGTCAGTAGCCCTTTCCACCAGATTGTATTCTATATCCACACTGCCATCTGCCTGGTTGGGAATGGGATTTGGTTCAATCTGTTCCGGATCGAAATGCCCCAGGTTGGCCAGCTCACGCACGGTCCGGATCAGCTCCGTCTTACTGAACTTATCCCCCGGCAGCGTCCGGAGCTCCCGCCTGACCACATGTTCGCTGGTCCGGTTGTTCCCCTTGATGACCACTTTGTTGATACGTGCAATCTCACCCTCGTAGATCCGCATTTCGAAATCGATGGTATCATCCTCCACACTCACCTCAACCGGTGTAAGCGAAAAGAAGAGGTAACCATTGTCCAGGTAGACCCCGTTCACCGCATCTTCCTTGATAAAGAGGCGATCGTCCAGCACCGTCTGGTCAAAGACATCCCCCTTTTTAATCCCCAGCACTTTGTCCAGCAACTCGGAAGGATATTTGGTGTTCCCGATCCATTTGACATCCCCGAAATAGTACTTGTTCCCCTCTTCGATATTGATATAGAGGTCCAGCCGGTTATCCATATCGGGCGACAGCACAACCGAATCGGAGAGCACCCTGGCATCCCGGTAACCATTCTCATTGTAAAACTCAATCAGCTTTTTCTTATCCTCCTTAAATAAATCCGACACCAGCTTGGAAGCCTTGAAAATATTGAGGTTTACCTTCTTGGTATCCTTCATTTTGCGCCTCAGTATGGATTCCTTGAAAGTATTGTTGCCGGTAAAGTAGATCTCATTGATCTTGACACGCTCCTTCTTATCCACATTGATCACCATCTTTACCATGTTGACCCTGAGGGTATCATCCTGCAGTATAATGGATGCATCGGCATTCCTGAAGCCTTTCTCAACAAAATGATCCCGGATGATCCTCCGGGTATTATCCATGATATCGGCGGTGACCTGCTGACCGTTGCGCAGGTTGATCTTCTCCTGGATATCCTGGGTTTCCGATTTACCTATCCCATTGATTACCAGCTGTGACATCCGTGGCTGTTCTGTCAGGTAGATATCCAGCCATACACTGTCGTTCCTGATCTGCGTGGCTGTGATCCTGGCATCGGAAAAGAGACCCTGGCTCCAGAACTTCTTCAGTACATCGGTTACATCATCGCCCGGTAATGTAACTGTGTTGCCCTTTTTCAATCCGGAGAGGCTGATCAGTACCTCTTTCTGAATAAATTCAATGCCGCTGACGGTCACATCCGCGATCACATATTCCTTTGGATTTGCATAGTCAATCACCGGTAGGGTATCGGCTTTGATCCGTTCCTGGGCAATCAGACCTGAAGCGAAGATCAGGAGCGCAATAAAAAGAAAAGTCCGTTGTCTCATTCCTGCTTTAAAATTCCTCCTTAAACATTCCTGCATTAACCATTTACTGTATATGCCCTGGGTTTCTGGCTAACCTTACCGAATCGTCGCTCCCGTCTCTGAAAATCGATAATGGCTTCATAAAAATGCTCCTTGCGATAGTCGGGCCACAGTACGGGTGTAAAGTAGAGTTCCGTGTATGCAAGTTGCCAGAGCAAAAAATTACTGATCCTGCGTTCACCACTGGTACGTATCAGCAACTCGGGGTCGGGCATAAACGATGTGGCCAGGTAGGACTCCATCAGGGAGTCATCCACCTGATCAGGCTCCAGTTTCCCGGAACGGATATCCCGGCCCATACGTTTGACCGCATCGGTAATTTCCCAGCGGCCGCTGTAACTCAGCGCCAGTACCAGGGTGAGCCCGGTATTGTCCGAAAGGAAATCCACCGCCTGATTGAGTTGTTTTTGAACGCTGTTTGGAAGATCAGTAATATTTCCAATCACTAGCAGGCGGACATTATTCTCGTTTAGTTTTTTGGTTTCATTGGTGATGGTATGGGTAAGCAGGGTCATCAACCCTTCGATCTCTCTCCGGGGACGCCTCCAGTTCTCGGTGGAAAAGGCATAGAGTGTAAGGTATTCCACGCCAAGTTCTCCCGCGGCTTCCACCACCTGGCGCACCGACTCCACCCCGTTCCTGTGCCCGAAGAGGCGCTCCCCGCCTTTCTTCTGGGCCCACCGCCCATTGCCATC
>JANTFK010000444.1 GCA_024763595.1 Bacteroidales bacterium
GGAGTTTCGAATCAAATATAGATACGATCTCTTCCTCATGATCTCCGATGGGCTTTAATGGAATGAGATCCATTACTTTCTCCGCTTTTTCTTCAGCCTTAAAATGCTCATGGAATGAAACGGGATTGTACCCCTTGTTCATGAATGACGTGGCATTCGGAATCATTCGCACTACTTTTTGACTGGAAAGCGCGGCAGATATTTTTTCAATGGTGATTTTTGGAGCCAGGGAAAGCAGGACGGAACCTTCATCGAGCGCTCCTTTGATATTTTCAAGTGTTTCCATGACAACAGGAGGATGAACGGCAATAATTACAATATCCTGTTTAGCTGCTGTTGCAGCCGAATCCGAAATGGCTATTTCAGGATAGCCGGTCTTCAGATTGTTTAAAACTTCCTGATTGGTATCGAAAACTTTAATTGATTCGAATGTGACAGATTTGTTTTTAAAGGCCTGCAGAAAGATGCTGGTTATCCTGCCCCCACCGATGAATCCTAAGGTTTGTTTTTTCATAGGTTTGTAGTTAGCATGGTTATCAATTACGTCTTGATTAATTGCAATTTGAATCGATATAATACCTGAAGTGCAATCCAAAGGGCATTACCGGGATTATCCATTTCCGGAGTCCGTGCATCTTTCAACATAAAATAGCCAAAGGCTGAAACAAATTGCCAGTGTTTGTTCAGGTCGTATTTGGCAAACAGGTCCAACTCATCCCCCAGGTGATTTTTACCGGGAGGAAGGCTCAGGTTCCCATTGATCTTCACCAGGTCGGGTTGTGGGATCCGGAATCGATTGTACTTAAGTTCAATACGCATTCCTTTTAAAGGATAGAGTTCCAACATCATTTCCCTGTCATCGAGGTTGCTCCACTTCACCAGGTTCATCCATCCATAATACCGGTCCCCCGCACCAAATACAGGATCAAACCTTTCTGCTTTTTCAGTGTTCAGATCATTGCCTGATGCATAAGTATACCGGATTGTCATACATGGCTTCCAGGTTACCCCACCCAGTTGATACCCCAGTTTAAGGAAAAGACCATATGCATTGATTTCCCTGCTGTTTTCCCTGCCGAATTCATACGTGCTGCTAAGTTCATATTGCCATAAAAGGGATGCCGGATTGTACAGGCGGAAACCAACCCAGTTCCGGTTTATTAGCTGCTCCCTGATATATTCCGCGCTGCCCTGTTGTTTGTGTGCCAGGTAAAAATCAGCATCCATAAATTCATTGAGCTGGATTTTACCATGTGCACCCCCTCCAAAATATTCTGCATGGGTCAATGGCAGATAGGTTCTGTTCGGATCATTAATCTTGGTTCCTCCGATCCAGATTCCTCCCGACCAAAGATCCTGTTCAGTCATGATCCTGATTGCATCCCATGTCCACCTGCCTGTATTTCCCCAGCTACCCGGTCCAAATACCCGGTAGTCCGGACAGGCTATTTTTTGCCTGCCGGCAATGACTGATACCCGTTTAAAAATACTGTCTATCCTGACACTTGCATCATAGATCTCGAAAAACTCCTCCTGGGGATTCATGATATAGTATGAATCACTGCTGTTTTCAGCATGGATTTTATATGCATCTGGCTCTAATGCATTTCTAAGGGACCAGCCGAAAGCCCTTGAATCCTGGAGATGGGCAGAAAGGGTGATTCGTTGTTTATAATGCAAGGTTGTACCGGCAATGATTCTTTGTAAAAGTATTTTATCATCAGGTCTCCCAATCGTTGGATGGCTACCGTAACTCTTCGCATTCCTGTTATCCCATTTCTCGAACCGGTACCTGATATTTCCATCAACTGACCATTGAAGTGCGGACGGAGCTTGCGCCAATAGTATGATGGGGCACTGAAAAATAAACCCCAATAACATCTGGATGAATAGTAACCTGTGTCTGTATGAATAAAACAGCTTAATCACTTTTTACCTGAATAAATAAAATCGTACAATTCCACCAACCTTCTGCCTGTGTTGTGTGCATCCCTTATGGCCAGGGGATCATAGTCAAGGGATCCCATCTCGGTAAAAGTAAATCCCAGCGCACCGCTCCCGCCAAGAATCATGCGATGCCGGAGCATAAATGCATGAAGCGTGTTCAGTGTACTTTCCATATACCGGCGACCTGAAACAACATATCCTCCTATTTTATTTTTCAGCTGGCCTTTCATCCACCATGTACGCTCCATCAACTGTTTAATGCTGACACTCACATCAGAAAACTGTGACGGACTGCCAAATACAATGATCTCAGCCCAGAGCATTTTCTGAAAAACCTGTTGCATATCGTCCTCAATTACACAGTTGCCTGTTACTTTGCATTCGCGGCACGGACCGCATCCTGAAAAATTCAGGTCGCAAAGATAAACTTTATGGATCTCGGCCGTTTCAGGAAATTCTGATATAGCGGCATCCAGCATAAGCGAAGTATTGCCCTCTTTTCTCGGGCTGCCGTAAATTGCAAGTACTTTCATATTGATCTGGTCTGTTTGGTTTATGGTTCATTAATCTGACAGTGATTTCTTTTGAAATACCTTCCCATAATTATACCAATTATAATAAATACGGGAATGGTCAATAATATTCGCAGCAATGAAAATTTTAAACCAAGAAAACCAATTTCAAAGGTCAACATGGGTATCTTGGCTGTAGTAAATGCGCTCAGGTAGATAAAAATATTTGAAGGTGAACACCCTTTCTTCCATAACAGATACGCAACAGGAAAGGCAGCATAAAGAGGGCCGGCCTGAATAAAAGCAAGCAACATCACCAGCATGATCCCCTTTATCCCTGAGGCTTCGCCGATATGTTTTGCTACTTTTTCTTTTGGTATCCACACATCGAAAAGGCCAATCAGGATGAACATTACCGGAAGAACTAAAATCATTTCCTTGAAAAACAACCAAAAATTCTCTGTAAAAATTTGGATACCAGGATTATAGCGGAAATAAAAGGAACCCCCTGTAAACACTGTAAATGCAATGATTATCGGAAGATCGAATTTGTATTTCCTAAGTAATATTTTCATATTCAGTCAATTAAAAGAATAGACCAATGCCATAACAGCGCCAACAATGATGGCTCCAATAAAACTGA
>JANTFK010000445.1 GCA_024763595.1 Bacteroidales bacterium
TTTCGTAATAGTCTTTTTTACCCATCTGGCCTGTTCCTCTGTTTATTCACCGACTACCACTTTGGCATATCTCAGCACCTTATCCTTCAGGTAGAACCCTTTTTGAACAACATCCACCACCTTCCCTTTGAGCTTTTTGGTGGGTGCCGGGATCTTGGTAATGGCCTCATGCAGATCGGTGTCGAATTCCTTGTTCAAAGCTTCGATCTCTTTGACCCCATGCTGGTTCAGGAAACCCATGAATTTTCCGGATATGAGTTTCATGCCCTCCTTGACCGCTTCAATGTCCCTGGCTTCATCAACAGACTGCAGGGCCCTGTCAAAGTCATCTGCCACCGGGAGCAATGCTTCAAGCAATCCTTCATTGGCACTTTTCTGCAAGTCAATCTTCTCCTTCAGTGTTCTTTTCCTGAAGTTGTCATATTCCGCTGTCAGTCGCAGGTACCTGTCCTGTAATTCTGCCAGTTTTTCTTCCGCTGTGGGCTCTTTTTTCTCCGCCTCCTGTTCCTCTTTTTCAGTTTTCTCAACAGCTGCTTCCTGATCCAGCTCCTCCTGAACCTCCTCCCTGTTCAGGTCCTCTTTTGCGTTAATCTTCTTATGTTGCTGTTTATCAGCTTTTTCTGACTTCTTTACCATATCTGTTCAATCTGTTTCATTTCAATTTCTGCTCCCTTTTATGTCAAATATTGAGCCATTGCAGTGGAATTGTCATTTTGTCAGATGTTAAGAAGATGCAGTTGTTCAGATCGGTATACGTGTTTTTGTTATTCAAAATGAAAGGCGTTATCTTCAGGGGATCACCAAAAGACAGATCATGCAAGCATTAAAGTTTCCAGGGAGCAGGCTGTTATACCTGGTCGTATGCCTGGCTGCTTTCGCGTTGGGCTGTGAAAACGCGAATCTGCAGAATGAACCAAAAAAGGATATTTTAGCCTATGTGGATCCATTTATAGGAACGGGGCTGCACGGCCATACATTTCCGGGTGCGGTGGTACCACATGGACGGGTTCAGCTCAGTCCGGATACACATCTCCTGGGATGGGATGCCAGCAGCGGGTACCATGATGGCGATACTACGCTCTATGGTTTCAGTCATACCCATTTCAGCGGAACCGGGATCGGTGATCTGGGGGATATCCTCTTCCTCCCGTTTACCGGGGAATTCCCACTGGAAAAACCGGTGGGGTTTTTCAGTCACCTCGATGAATCGGCCGGGCCGGGCTATTACCGGGTGGTGGTAAGGCCCTGGAACATAAGGGCCGAGCTGTCGGCTACCAAAAGAACCGGATGGCACAAATATACATTTCCCGGGGGTAAAGAGGCCTGTGTCATGGTGGATCTGTCACATCTTCTCCAGCCTGACTGGGGGCATCATCTCGTTGAAAGTGAACTTCACCTGGTCGATGAATATACGCTTGAGGGGTACCGTTTGACAGGTGGCTGGGCTGAGCAGGACCGGGTGTGGTTCAGGTGTGTTTTTGATCAACCGGTAGTAGCCCACAGCCTGGTCACTGACGGGGAGCGTGTAGATGGCAGTACGGCTGAAGGGACGGCTGTCACTGCTTATGTCAGCTTTGGCAAAGAGATCGGGGAACTGAACGCCAGGGTTTCGCTGTCTGCCGTTGATGCAGCAGGTGCCCGTTATAATATGTCGGAACTGGATCATCTGAAAAAGCTGGAAGATGTGGTAGACCAGGCCAGGCAAAAGTGGAGAGAGGAACTGGGTGTGATTCAGATCGAGACATCCGATGAGTCGGTGCTGACCAACTTCTACACTGCACTTTATCATACGAAGATAGCACCGGTGCTTTACAGCGATGTGGATGGCCGTTATCGCAGTCTGGATCAACAGATTCATGCTTCTTCCACCGGCAATCACTATACCATCTATTCCCTGTGGGATGTTTTCCGGAGCTGGTATCCTTTGATGACCCTCATCGAGCCTGAAAGAGCCAGGATCTGGGCATATGATCTGATGGATGATTTTGAAAAGGGAGGGTTATTGCCTAAATGGCCCCTGAACGCCAACTATACGGGGATTATGGTTGGATATCCGGCTGTTTCCATACTGGCAGATGCATTCAGCAAAGGGTTGATCGATTCCATACCGGACCGTGTGATTGAAGCATCTGTAATGAGTTCCACCTGGCAACAGCAGTTCCGCGAGGAGCATAAGGGGACAAAAGCTGAAAATGTGATGCCGGAACAAATCTATTATAAAGAGAAACTGGGTTTTGTGCCGGCCGACAAATGCACGAGGTCTGTATCCTACGGATTGGAGATGGCTTATTATGACTGGTGTATCAGCCGGATGGCCGCCATGAACGGCGATAAGCAACTGGCTATGGAATATGCAGAAAAAGGGAGAGCTTACAGGCAATACTTTGATCCTGAGCTGGGGTTTATGCGCGGGAAGAATGCGGATGGTAGCCGGGATGCGCAATTCAATCCCCGTTACTCGGATCATATACGCAGTGAATTTGTGGAAGGGAACGCTTTTCAGTGGACCCCGTTCGTTCCCCATGTCATCGATGATTTTGCCCATATGCTGGGCGGAAAGGCCGCGCTGGGCACCTGGCTGGATTCTCTCTTTACCACATCATCCCGGATAGAAGGAGAGAATGCCTCCGCCGATATCTCCGGATTGATCGGGCAATATGCCCATGGCAATGAACCCGATCACCATGTACCATACATCTATCAATACAGTGATCGTCCATGGCGTTCACAGGAGATACTGGATTCGATTCTCTATGATTTCTATACCCCGTCACCAAAAGGAATTATAGGCAACGAGGATTGCGGACAGATGTCTGCCTGGTATGTTTTGAATGCAGTGGGTATCTACCAGGTTGCCCCGGGCAAGCCCCTCTTTAATATTGGCAGGCCCATTGTGGATGCAGCCAGGATCAGGGTGGGGGATGGCTGGTTCAATATCCGGGTTGGCAATAATTCCAGAAAAAACAGGTATGTGGGAAAGGTCCTGTTAAACGGAAAAGCGCTTTCGGGCCGTACCCTTTCATATTCCGATTTCAGGGATGGTGGTTTGCTTGAGGTGGAAATGCAGGAGGCACTGCCCGCTGA
>JANTFK010000446.1 GCA_024763595.1 Bacteroidales bacterium
GAAAAGCACCTTACCGTCTTCATTCCTGGAAAAAGTCCCGGTACCCGGTATATCAAAGGTTTCACCTTTATCCAGCGCAAATTTGATGGCATCTATCAGTTCCAGCACCTGTTGAGCCGCTTCTTCATCCGGGAGACCCTCTCCCAGGGCAAGGGCCGAGGCAAGCAAACCATCATCCTTGCTGTAGCCGGCATCAAAGCGGAGAGTCATACCGGGAGGTTCGATCCTGCCAGCAGTTTGAGAAGCAACACCTGATGAGTCTTTTACTTCCAGGTTTCCAAAACCCGGAAAAATAACCCGCTTCCCCTCTTCCAGCAGCTGTCTGATGTATTTTGCAATGATCATAAACGGTCACTTAACGAGGTAAAAATAATCAGTCGGCATCCCAAATCAAAACGAAGTTATCAACCCGCATTTTTTATTATCTTCGTGTTCAATTCCTGTAAGTCAGTCAAGATGAATGAAATAAAAATGGTTGATCTACATGGTCAGTACCTCAGGATCAAAGAAGAGATAAATGCTGCCATTCAGAAAGTTATTGATTCCAGTGCGTTTATTAAGGGCGGGGATGTACGCCTGTTCCAGGAAGAGTTATCAGCATATATGGGTGTTGCTCACACCATTGCCTGTGGAAACGGAACGGATGCACTTCAGGTGGCCATGATGGCCCTTGACCTGCAACCGGGCGATGAAGTGATTACCACCCCCTATACTTTTATTGCCACCATTGAAGTCATCAGGCTCCTGAGACTGAAGCCAGTGCTTGTAGATGTGGAACCCGGCACTTTCAATATGGATCCTGAAAAGCTGGAAGATGTTTATACGGAACGGACCAGGGCCATCGTTCCGGTCCACCTGTTCGGACAGTGTGCAAATATGGAGGCCATCATGGCCTTTGCCGGAAAATACGGGCTCTTTGTAATTGAAGACAGTGCCCAGGCACTGGGGGCGCTGTACACTTATTCTGACGGAACACAACAACGGGCCGGGACCATTGGGCATATGGGTATCACCTCTTTTTTTCCTTCTAAAAACCTGGGTGCGTTCGGAGACGGAGGTGCCCTGTTCACCCGGAACGATCACTTTGGCCGGAGACTTGCTTCCCTGGTAAACCACGGTATGCAAAAGCGCTACTTTTATGACCATGTGGGTGTAAACTCCCGCCTGGATACTTTACAGGCTGCCATACTGCGGGTAAAACTGAAACATCTGGATGAATACCACCTGGCACGCCAGCGCACTGCTGACTGGTATGATGATGCATTATCAGGAATGGCTGAAGTGCAAACTCCTGTACGTTCCGCATTCTCCACCCATATTTTCCATCAATACACCATTCAGCTTCCAGCCGAAATAAGGGATGATCTGAAACGGTGGTTGCAGGAAAAGGGAATTCCATCCATGATCTATTACCCCTTACCGTTGCATTTACAGGGCGCTTATCTCGACCTGGGATATCGGGCTGGGGACTTTCCGGTGTCGGAAAAGCTCTGTAAAAAAGTCCTCTCCCTCCCCATGCATACAGAGATGGAAAAAGAGCAGGCAGACCATATTTCCGGAGCTATCCAATCATTTTTTAATTCCTGATCCATGAAGGACTATTTTGCACATGAAACCGCTGTGATCGATGACCACGTTAAGATCGGAGCCGGCACCCGGATCTGGCACTTCAGCCATATCATGCCCGGTGCTGTTATCGGAAATAATTGCAACCTGGGGCAGAATGTGGTGGTATCACCTGATGTGGTACTGGGAGACAATGTTAAGGTTCAGAACAATGTCTCCATCTATACGGGGGTAATCTGTGAAGATGATGTGTTTCTGGGGCCCTCTATGGTGTTTACCAATGTGATCAATCCCCGGAGTGCCATCATCAGGAAGGATGCTTATATAACCACCATTGTTGAAAAAGGGGCCACCATCGGCGCCAATGCTACCATCGTTTGTGGCAATAAAATTGGTAAATTTGCATTCATAGGTGCAGGTGCGGTTGTCACCAGGGAAGTAAAACCCTATGCACTGGTGATCGGGAATCCCTCCAGGCAGGTTGGGTGGATGAGTGAATACGGACACCGGCTGCAATTTAATGAAAAGGGATTGGCCACCTGTCCGGAAAGCGAAGAGGTGTATAAACTGGAAGGGGATCAGGTTAAAAAACTTAGTCAAGGAGCCGATGAATAAGGATGGAAAGAATTTTGCATTGATTGGAGTTGCAGGATATATTGCTGTCAGGCATGTAAGGGCCATCAAAGAAACCGGGAACACCCTTGTGGCGGCACTGGACCGGTTTGACAGTGTGGGATTTATGGACAGCTATTTCCCGAATGCAGACTTCTTCACTGAATTTGAACGCTTTGACCGCCATATTGCCAAACTGAACAGGCAGGATACCCATGTGGATTTTGTGAGCATCTGTTCTCCAAATTATCTGCATGATTCACACATTCGTTTTGCACTAAGAAACGGAGCAGATGCCATCTGTGAAAAGCCATTGGTGCTGAATCCATGGAACATAGATGCCCTGAAGGATTATGAGCAGGAGACCGGCAGGCAGGTATGGAACATTTTACAACTCAGGCACCATCAGGCCATCATTGACCTGAAAAAGAAGGTGAATGAAACTCCGGCCGACGGGAAATATGATGTGGACCTCTCCTATATTACCAGCAGGGGTAACTGGTACCACTATTCATGGAAAGGTGACCAGGAGAAATCGGGCGGGGTGGCCACCAACATTGGTGTTCACTTTTTTGATATGCTTACCTGGATATTTGGAGAAGTGAAAGAGAACCGGGTACATATTCTTGAACGGGATAAGGCTGCAGGTTTCCTGGAACTGCAGCATGCACGCATACGCTGGTTCCTGAGCATAGATTACAACGATATTCCATCAGTAATTAAACATTCCGGCAAACGAACATACCGGTCCATTACGGTCAACGGCGAAGAGATTGAATTCAGCGGCGGATTTACTGACCTGCACACGACCTCTTACGAAAAGATACTGGCGGGTGAAGGATATGGACTCGAATCAGCCCGCAACTCCATTCAGACAGTTTATCATATTCGCAATAGCAGGCCC
>JANTFK010000447.1 GCA_024763595.1 Bacteroidales bacterium
GGTTGAAAACTATCTCCAAAATGTTGACTGCATTCCATTTTTGAGAATTAAAAGCATTGATGTCTATTGTTATAGGTAGCAACTTGAGTTAATTAATAGTAATACGGCTGGCACATCCGGAATAACCGGTAAAGCCAGATCGAAATTATGTATAAATAACAACCCTGGTGTACAATTGATCACGATTTTTCCTTAAAATACCATGTCACGTAGCACATTTTTTCTAATTTAACCATACTAATTCATTATCACATCAATACCATGCACGCTTCCAGAAGAAATTTTTTAAGAATAGCAGGTACCGGACTAATTGCCACCCAGCTACCAGCTGTTATGTTGGCAGAACCCAGATACGCGCGATCAAAAACAAAAATGCCCTTTGAACTGGGCATTGCCTCTTACACTTTCAGAGAGTTTACCCTGGAAGAGACCATTGCCATGACCCAAAGAACGGGTATTAAAAAACTGTGCGTGAAAAGTATGCACATGCCTTTGGATGCAACTCCGGAAGAGCTGCGTCAAAGAGCAGGAAAGGTACGCAACGCAGGGATCGACCTCTACGGAGGAGGTGTTATCTACATGAAAACTCCGGAAGAGGTGGAGCATGCATTCACCTATGCCGGCATTACCGGCATGAGGGTTATCGTGGGCGTTCCGGAACACGGGTTGCTTGAACTGTGTAACAAAAAAGTGAAACAGACCGGTATTAAACTGGCCATTCACAACCATGGTCCGGGTGATAAACACTATCCCACACCGGAAAGCGCCTATGAACTGGTCAAGGATATGGATCCGCGCATGGGCCTTTGTGTGGATATTGGCCATACCCTGCGAATCGGAAAAGATCCCGTCGAGGATACAGCCAAATACCTGGACAGGGTGCATGATATCCACCTCAAGGATGAAGATAAGGCGGAAGAATCCGGTAAGACCTGCGAGATAGGCCGCGGTGTAATGGATATCCCGGGTTTCCTGCAGATGTTGCTGGATAAGAAATACAGCAACGTAGTCAGCTTTGAGTTTGAAAAAGATGGTAAAGATCCCCTGGCCGGATTGGCCGAATCGATCGGCTATGTCAGGGGTGTCCTCAGGATGCTCACATCTTCCTGACCTGGCAGCAAAGGCTACTTTTAGTAGCCGGGTCAATTACCGGGCAGTGACAGTAACATGAAGGTGGGCAACAGCTCTGTATCCGTTCTCATCTGCTCTTTCAACCCTGACGATATATATGCCAGGTTCTGCATAGATATGAACCGTTTCAGCAAATTTCCCCCCGGTATAATTTTGTTTATCCGGCGACGCTGATTTGACCGGCACCGTGGGAGAACCGTCTCCAAAATCCCAGACCTCATTGCCCGTATCTGTATTAAAGGTACGAACAAGGAATGTAACCGGGTCGCCCGGGCCAATGTCCAGGGTCGGATGGAAAGCAGGTTGCATTACCGGTATAGCATGGTGCAGAGGGTTCCTGTCATACACCTGGACTACTGCAAAATCATAAGCAATATGACCTTCGGAATCTGTTACTTTCAGAATCTCGCTATACTCGCCGGGCCGGGTATAGGAACGCTTCTGTACAGGCCCTTCAGCAACGGATCCATCCGTAAAGATCCACTCATATCGCTTAATGACACTTCCCTGACTTTTCGATTTACTTCCGTCCAGTAGGACCTGCTGTCCGGTCCATGCCAGGTGATGAGGGCGTGCTACAGCGACCACTTTAGGCTTATACTGGTTCATGTACGCCTCCCAGAGGTAGGCATAAGCATCCTCAGTCCCCCATTTACCGGAAGCTGTCTCCCTATTCTTAATCTCAAAATGGAGATGTGCCCATCCTCCACTGTAACCCTGTTTTCCCAGGACTCCCAGGCGCTGACCCATCGTGACACGACTACCCGGCTTTACGGAGGGATCAACACTGTCCAGATGGCTGTAGCGGATGTACCAACCCTGCCCGGTAAGGATCCAAATCACATCGGGCCTGATATCACCGGGTAAATCCTCATACCCTTCCAGGGTTTCGGCCAATGCAGAAATAACCAGCCCATCGGTAGCCGAAAGGATCTCATCCATCCCTTCTGCTCCACCAAAATCGTGCCCTGCATGGTAATAGATCTTGTTATTATCCAGGTTTTCTCCCCAGTCCACATAGGTGGGTTCATTGCCGGACTGGCTCATCCCGGCAAACCATTGCTGTTTCAAAGGGTAGGCAAATGTGCCCGGTTCCATCCAGGATGACCCTGCGGGCCATAACCTAAATCGTGCATCATGTATCAGCCCCCAGTGGTCCCCGGTAGAATTGGAGAGGTAGCTTTTCACAACCGGACAATCAAGTTGTATGTTACCGGCCTCCACCGGCAAATTGTAATTACCCGAACCCAGGGTGTATACTTCACCATCAATACTAACCTGAACATGAACCTCACGAATGGCATTTCGCAGACTATCCCGGACCTCCATGATATCAAGCAGTGCCAGCTTTACCTTTTCCCCGTTCGAAAGCGTAATTTCCCTGGATTCGCCCAGGTCCAGGTCCGCTACTACCCTTGCAGGAAGCTGATTCTTTACCCCGGTACAGGAGAAAACCGGTAGCATAAGCATGACCAATAAAATTGAAACATTGTTCATTGTCTGTGATTTACGGGTAAAAATATAAAATATTGTAACAGGAGTAGCAGTGCCCCGGTGTTAATCCCTAAGATTCCTGTTGTGTTGGAGTTATCTCAAAAAATTGTATTGACTGTGCTGTGTTACAGGCCGGAGCTGCAGGCCGGTCTTGCAACCAGGCAGATAAACCAGTGGTATACATCAGTGCCATGCATATTCAGAAGGAGTCTGTAGCTGAGATCCTGGCGGAATGCAATAAATATGGCGTGAAAACTGTAGCCGGTGGACCTCTTTTTACGCAAGAATATGATGACTATCCGCAAATTGATCATTTGATCCTGAATGAGTCGGAAATCACCCTGATCCCATTTTTGGATGCTCTGGAGAAAGGAAGAAATATACCCCGCATATCCAGAACAGATCGTTAGTTTGCGATACTAAAGGAAAAGAAACAAAATGAATCTATTTCTC
>JANTFK010000448.1 GCA_024763595.1 Bacteroidales bacterium
AAGCCGAAGAGATCACCCCTGCCCGGATAGAGGAGGGCCTGGCGCGTAAATGCAGGGAGATGGCCATGCAGATATATGACCTCACAGATTGTTCGGGACTGATCAGGATCGACTTTATTATCAAAGGTAACCAGATCTATTTCCTCGAGCTTAACTCCATCCCCGGCATGTCGGAGGAAAGCATCATTCCCGTACAGATCACCCAGGCAGGTATGCGCATGGAGGATACGCTTCAGCTGGTCATCGAAGAGAGCCTCCGGAAATAGGCCTCCCCCGAATCACGGAATTTATTACTTTTAAACCCTGTGCAATACTGGAAAAATATCGTCTGGCTGGCTCTCGCCCTGATCTGTTCGTGCACCTATATAGAACCGGACACCTATTATGTTAAACCTGTGGCAGGTGATCCGGCGGTAATTACCCTCAATACCAGTTTGGATACCATCGAGAACCCGCTGGTGCGGGACAGCCTGGAAGTGACTTATGGAATATCCGTCGAGAACGGAGAACTTTACGAGCTGAATGCCTTCGTGCATCACCAGGTCATCTACAGTTCCGATTCTACCCTGGGATCGTTCTGGATCTACAGTTCCTATGTTCCGGATCCCGGTACTGACTCACTCCTGCTGGAGATTATATACCCGGCCAATACCAATAGCCTGGCAGATGTGCTCGGGCTGGAATCGCTGGTTTTTCAACGCACATATACCTTACTGTTCGAATAGGGAACCATGAAGTGCTACAGGATAAAAGGGATGGTGATCTTAGCACTGGTTATACTGCTCTCTCCGGATATACATGGACAGAAATTAGGTTTATCCGCATCATTCGGAGGAGGTACTTTTCGTATGGACGACATGAAGTTACTGCTGGAAGATATGCTGGCGTCCTACCCGGTAGAGGGAAAAATGATCAGTACATTTCCACCCTATTACTCCGGATCCTTCAATCTGATAAAAGCGATTCAGATGCAGGTCTACGCAGG
Organism: Bacteroidales bacterium; assembly: GCA_024763595.1. GTDB lineage: Bacteria > Bacteroidota > Bacteroidia > Bacteroidales. The sequence goes on from JANTFK010000448.1 coordinate 986, forward strand.
TGCCGGATATACCTACACCTCCACCGGGGGTAAATTGAACTATACAGACTACTCGGGCAGCCTGACCACTCAGTTGAGTGCCATTTCCCATCAGTTTGGTGCATTCATTCAAACCTCCGTTTTAAATGACGGCCGATTCGATCTTTCGGTTTACGGCAAGCTCAATGCCAACCTCACCCTTTTGAATATCTCTTCCATCATTTATGTATTGGGCTATTCAAATGGCAGGTCATACAACTACAGTTCGCTCAGCCCCGGTGGTTCAGCCGGATTGGAGTTTTCATACTTTCTGAAAGAGATCTCACTGGGGGTCTATGGAGGTTACATGGTGGAAATGCCGGCAAGCCTGTATGATAAAAAGAACCGCTCTCCGCTTTCGCTGCCCAGCGATCCGCAGCGGGAAGTGACAGCTGAATGGACCGGCTGGCGGGTAGGGATCAAAGCCACTGTCTGGGTCATCCATTGACTATGTTGCAGGCTCCGTCACTATTTCCCTGATAAACTGCGCTACTTTCACATCCAGCGGGAGCGGACCGGATGCCCCTATGGCCCTGATAAAGGCGCTCCCGATAATGGCACCTCTCGCATACCGGCAGGCAGTTCTGAAGGTTTCATGATTTGAGATCCCGAAGCCAATGAGACCCGGAACAGGCAGATCCATCTCCCTGATGCGCTGAAAATAGTCCAGCTGATCGTTTTCGATGAAATCCTTGGCCCCGGTGGTGGCTGCATCTGCCACCAGATATAGGAATCCTCCTGAGAGATCCGCGATCTTCCTGATCCGTCCGGATTCGGTATGCGGTGTGATCAGCAGGATGTTGTGAATCCCTGATCGTTTAAACTGTTCCCGGTAAAGGGAATCATATTCATCAGGAGGCAGGTCAGGGAGGATCACGCCATCAATGCCCACATGCTGGCACTGCTCAAGAAATCGCTCCATACCCATACGGAGCACCGGATTGAGGTAGCCCATCAAAACCAGCGGTATGCGAACCGTTTTACGGATCTCCTGCAACTGCCGGAAAAGCAGTTCCAGGCTCATACCGTTTTTCAAAGCCACCTGGCTGCTCTGCTGTATAACCGGTCCGTCGGCCAGGGGATCTGAAAAGGGGATACCGATCTCCACCATGTCCACACCCTGATCCTGCAAGGCCTGCAACAGTACGACAGTATCCTTCAATTCCGGATATCCGGCAGTGATGTAAACCGAGAGGATCCCTCCCGGTTTACGGGTAAACAAATCATCGATCCTGTTCATGATCACACTTTTACAATCCTAGTTTCTCAATGTAAGTTTCCATATCCTTGTCCCCCCTTCCCGACAGGTTCACCACCACGATATCATCAACTCCGGGTGAAAGCCGTTCGAGCACTGCCAGTGCATGGGCGGTCTCCAGTGCCGGAATAATACCCTCCTTCCTGGTACATAGCAGTGCTGCATCTAGCGCTTCATCATCGGTGGCAGCAAAGACCGTGGTCCTGCCCGTCTTGGCGAGCCAGGCGTGCAGGGGCCCCACACCCGGATAATCCAGTCCGGCCGAAATTGAGTAGGGTTCCTGGATCTGGCCGTCTTCATCCTGCATCAACAGGGTTTTGCTTCCATGTATGATCCCTGTGCTACCCAGCAGGGATGTGGCTGCTGTTTGTTTGCTATCCACCCCCATACCTGCAGCTTCAGCAGCGATCAACCTGACCCGCTCATCATCCAGGTAATGGTAAAATGCACCGGCAGCATTACTTCCCCCACCCACACAGGCGATCAACCAATCGGGATAATTGCGCCCTGCCTGCTCCTGTAACTGGAGCCTGATCTCCTCTGATATGACAGACTGGAACCTGGTTACCATATCGGGATAGGGATGTGGCCCCACCACGGAACCGATGATGTAATGGGTGTCAACCGGATGGTTGATCCAGTCCCGTATGGCCTCGTTGGTGGCATCTTTCAGGGTTTTGTTCCCGGAATGCACCGGTACCACTTCTGCTCCCAGCATTTTCATCTTTTTCACATTGGGAGCCTGCCGTTCCACATCCAGTGCTCCCATATAGACAATGCAGTGCAGGCCGGTCAGTGCACA
>JANTFK010000449.1 GCA_024763595.1 Bacteroidales bacterium
TGTGATCCGGATGGTCAGAGAAGGGGAGTAAAAGATAAAAAATCCTGAAAAATCTGAATAATAAAAAATCTGAGATGAAAAAAAGGACCGTCTCATAATGACTTATGAGACGGTCCTTTTTTACAGAGTCTGTTATTTAAGCTACTGGTTCCACCACACGCGTGATGTATTGTTATCAGTACCAGGTGAAAGTCCGCTTACGCCGGAACTGTAGTTGGCTTGATTCAGTGTAACCTCTTCAGCAGGGTAGTTATACCGTCTGGGAATCTGGCCATCATTGATGGCATCGGGAGCAGGGTTCAGTGCAGGGACCTCAGTCCTTCTCCACTCTGACCATGCATCATATCCCAGTGGATAGAGTGCTACCCACTTCTCTTCTCCGATTACTGTCAGTTCTCCTGCGGTAGATATATCAGCTACACGGGCAAGTGCATATGTAGCACCATCACCCAGTGCCAGCGCATCATCTGGATCGTACAGTGCACTCATGGAGGCATAGGATGCCATGATACCATTGGAGAGCATCTCTGTCACATTTTCCCCGGTCCAACCCCTGGAGGCTGCTTCAGCCCTGTTCAGGAATGTATAACCGGCTGTCAACAATGGCAGCGGTGTTCCGGGAGCAAGCAAAACAGGAGCAACACCGGCACTTGCTTCCTGATAACTCAGGTAACCGTATGGTAGTCCGGCCTCAGCTGTATCTGCCATCATCACCAGCACCCTGTTATCGAAGGTTGTATTGGAGGTAACAGCGTTATCACCTGATCCTTTCAGAGAACTCACCAGCTCCTGGGAGACCCCGTAGTCAGCAGGACGCATCCAGTTCCAGGGATTGTTAAAACCATTCTGCGTATCAAAAAAGTACCAAGCCTCATCATCCAGTGTCTCAATCACTCCGCCGGGATTGGCAAGCGCAGAAGCAAATTCTGCCTTGGCATCAATCTTGGAACTGCTGGCTTCTGAAAGTTGCATGGCCATCTGCATCAGGAAGGAGTTGGCAAATTTGACCCATTTGGTCATATCGCCACCGTAGATAGGATCCCCTGTAGGGCCTGCACCCTCCAGGTCAATCATATCCCTGGCCGCTTTCACATTGGCGATCATGCCTGCATAGATATCCTCCTGCTTGTCATACATGGGAGTGAGTGTCTCTGCAGATAACGCATCTGAATAGGGCACATCCCCAAACAGGTCGGTAACACGCTTGAACACCACTGCCTTGAAGATCATGGCCACTGCCTCCTGGTTTGCCAGCGCACCGTTTTCCACAATGGCCGGATCAGATCCGGCTTCAGGATCAGATACAATATCAATCACCAGCTGCAGGTTGGAAAGCACCTGAACATAGTAGGATGTCCAGTAACCGGCATAATTGGCATACAACATCTCATCGTTATAGACCAGCTGCATAAAGTACTGGACATTGAGGGTGGGGGTGATCCGGTAGGGCCGCCCCTGACGGGTACTGAAGTTTGTAATGGCACCTGACAGCAGGGTAGCTGTGTTACCCTCCAGCGGACCATTCACGTTCTTGTTTGTATCGCCGAAATCGCTGATATCACATCCAGTGAAGCTCAGGGCGATACTCATTATAATTACAAATAGTTTTTTCATATCTAAAATCATTTAAGGGTCCTAGAATGTTAACTTCACATTGAAACCAAAACTCCTGGTACCAGGAAGCTGGGCATTCTCACCATAGGTCTTTGACAATTCGGAGGGATCCCAGCCATGGACATTATCCTTTGCCAGGGCCATCATCCAGAGGTTTCGTCCCACAAATCCGATACTTGCACCTTTGATAAAGGTCTTGCCAAGAATGCTCTGGGGAATCTGTACAGAAAGACTCAGCTCTCTCAGTTTCATATAGCTGGCATCATGGATAAAAGGTGTAGGTATGGTATTGGATTGAAACTGCGTAAAATAAGTATATGAATCCACATACTCATCAAAAGTTTCCCCAGTCTCGGTCACACCAACTACATGAACGCCACCACCATCGGCCGGATCCTCACGGACATTGGTACCCCTGTCATTGATGGCTGCCGTCTCTTCAAGCAAACCCGAGTAGTTACCCCACATCTCGGAGAGGGAGTAAAACAAGCCGCCTTTCTGGAAATCGATGGAGGCTGAAAGATTGATCAGGTTGAAGAAGGTCAGGCTGTTCAGGAGACCCCCGGTAAAATCGGGAAGTACAGATCCATAATAGTGCCCTGTTTCATAAGCGTAGGTACCGGTGGAGTTAACGATGTCGTTACCATTGTCATCGGTAGCAATAGCACGGCCGCGCAGCTGTCCCCATTTATTATTCAGTTCATGGGTCATGAATACAAACTGCCAGTCATCATTTCCTCCCGGAGCAGCCATCGATTCCAGGTCGCCTGGAAGCTCAAGGATCACAGAATTAACAGTTCCCAGGTTCAGGAAAATATCCCAGTTCAGGATATTGTTCTTCACCGGAGTGGCATTCAGAGTCAGTTCGAGACCATTTCTCTGGGATTTACCGGCATTGGTCAGGTAAGTGGTATACCCGGTTGCGGTAGACATATCCACAGGAATAATCTCATCTTCCCTGGTCTCGTTGAAGTAAGTGAAGCTGAACCCAGCTCTGTTTTCAAAGAAACTGGCATCCAGACCAACTTCAACAGAGGTGTTCAAAGCCGGGGATATGTTCGGGTCCACAGCCTGGGCATTGGTATACATCTGCGGCAGGCCGAAATAGGGGCTGCTGGAGAGCGGGAAGATCGGGTTGATCTTCAGTGCATCCACATCACTTCCAATCTGCGCCCATCCTGCACGGATCTTGGCAAAGGAGAGTGCGGAACTCTCGATTAGCTCGCTCAGGATAAAGGAACCTCCCACGGAAGGATAGAGATAGCTGTTATTATTGGATGGCAATGCGGAACTCCAGTCATTACGTGCGGTAACGTCCAGGTACAGCATCCGCTTGTAACCAACAGATGCACTCCCATAGATACTGCGTACCTCCTTGTTCCATTTCCAGGTCCCGGGAGTTACAGGAAGAATGGCATTGGAGTAGGTAAATACGTCAGGTATTACCAG
>JANTFK010000450.1 GCA_024763595.1 Bacteroidales bacterium
AAAGCTTTAACAACATCTTCTCGAACTCCCTGATCAGAAAGATCTCAAAGGCCATGTTTGCTAGCAGGGCAATATCCATGTTCTCATAATCCTTACCCTGGATTGTGACTCTCTTGTAATTCAACTCCGGTGTTACAGGTACTGCTTTCATATGATCATTGCTAGTAAGCTATGGTTTGCTTTTCAGATAGACGACTTTATGGTCGGTGAAGAATTCGATTCCCGTACGGCCTGCTTCCGGAATACCGGATCCGGATTGCTTGATACCCCCGAAACTTAACTGGGGTTCTTTATAAGCCGTTGACATATTTACATGGGTCAACCCCACATCCGTACTGTCAATAAACAGGTGCGTTTTTTCCAGGTCATTGGTGAAAATGGAAGAGGAGAGGCCAAAGCGGACATTATTCGCAACATCCAGGGCCTGCTCAAAATCATCCACAGCAATGACCGACAAGACCGGGCCAAAGATCTCTTCCTGGGCAATGTACATATCCGGTGTTACGCCGGTAAAGATGGTCGGCTCAATAAAACAGCCCTTCGCCAGACCGCCCTCTTTCAGTTGCCCGCCACCAATAACTATTTCCGCACCTTCAGATTTTCCTTTTTCGATGCCCAAAAGGATATTTTTTAGCTGGGCTTCACCACAGACCGGACCCATCCCCGTATCCCGACTGGTACCATTCCCGACCACAAGCTGCTTAACATTTTCAATCAGTAAACCCAGAAAATCATCCAGTACAGGCTTCTCCACAATGATCCTGCTTGTGGCAGTACACCACTGACCCGAACAGACAAAAGCAGCCCTGGTGGCTTCATGTGCAGCCATCTCCAGGTCGGCATCCTTTAAGATCACCATGGCATTCTTACCACCCATCTCCAGCTGCGTCCGGGTCAGGTTGGCTGAGGCAACCTGATGAATACCGGTACCTACTTCGGTAGATCCGGTAAAACTGATCGCTTTTACTGCCGGGGACTTCACAAGGGCATTTCCCACAACGGAACCCGAACCGGAAACGAAATTCAGTACACCGGCTGGAAGGCCCGCATCCTCGAACAGCTTTACAAACGCTGCCCCGGAGCCGGGGGTGAGCTGGGCAGGCTTCAATATGCAGGTATTACCGGCCATCAGGGCAGGAATACATTTGCGTACCGGTACATTGAAAGGGAAATTCCATGGAGCGATCACAGCAACAACGCCCAGTGGCCTTCTGGTAGAGTAAGCCAGTACCCCGTCCTGCACCGAGGGCATCACTTCGCCAAGGCTATAAAGCCCTTCACTGATCTGAAACTCCATCTCCTTAATGGCCGCCCTGATCTCCAACCTGGATTCGCCCAGGGTTTTTCCGTTTTCGGCCGTTAATACTTCGGCGATACGGGGCACCCGCTCCATCATCAGTGACAGCGCCTTCTTTAAATATTCAGCCCTTTTGTGAACAGTCAGGGCACTCCAGTTTTGATAGGCCTTTTGGGCAGCATCAATGGCATTCTCAACATCAGCTAAGCCCGATTTGGGCCAGATTCCCGTGACCTGTTCAAGATTGGCAGGGTTCTTTTGTTGGTAGGTCTCCTTTTCCAGGGAAGCAACCCACTTCCCGTCTATAAAGTTCTTGTTTGGTTTCATGTTCGTTTCTAAAAAAATATTCATGTTGGTTCTCTAATATTTTCTTCAATAACCAAGTGTTACTCCTCCGTCAATATCCATGACAGAACCTGTGATGAATCCTGCATCATCGCTGGCAAGAAATGCGGCCAGGTGCCCGCACTCCTCAATGGTACCAATCCGTCCCAGCGGATGTTGTCCGTAGATATACTTTCTTGCCGCCGCCGGATCCTCCTGCTGGTTAAACCAATCCTCCACCAGGGGGGTCTGGATCCAGCCAGGGCAGATCACATTCACGCGGACACCATCAGGGGCAAAATCAATGGCCATATTTTTAGTCATCGCTATCTGGCCGCCTTTGGTGGATGAATAGGCAGCAGCATTGGGCTGTCCCACCTGTCCTACCATACTGCTGATGTTAATGATGTTGCCTTTGGTTTTCTTCAAATAGGGAATGGTATACTTTGAGCATAAAAACGTACTCCTGAGATTGGTCTCCTGTATGAATTCCCACTCCTCCTCTGAAGTCTCAACCGCATTCTTCGAGATGTGATAACCCACATTGTTTACCACAATATCGATCTTCCCGAAGGTTGCGACCGTTTTGTCGATCATCTCCCGGATCTCCTGGCTCTTCCGTACATCCGTTTTAACAAATATTGACCTTCCTTCTTCAGAGCCCAGCTCCCGGGCCATCTTCAGTCCAGCGTCAACATTCCGGCCCACGATGACAACCATGGCTCCTTCCTGGTGAAAAATCCTTGCGATGCCTTCCCCGATACCTTTGCTTGAACCGGTGACAATTGCTACTTTATCTTTCAGTCTCATAATGAATAGTATTAAGTTTCGGTGATCAGACGCCTTGGGTGTTTGTTTTGTGTGTTATAGTCAATTCCGTAAAGTCTGGCTGCATTTGCTCCCAGAAACATATCTTTTTCTTCTTTTGAAAAAAAATCACATCCGTAACGGGCAAAATCCAGGCTCTGGCGGTAGGTAAAATCGACCATCGTCCTGGGATAGTCCGAGCCCCACATAATTTTATCCGTACCCACAGCTTTGGCAGCTTGTTTGATTTTTAGCTGAGCGGTTCTGAACGGCGGGCCTTCTTTGCGGTAGAGCCAGATAATACCGCCACACTCAACGTGTACATTCTTGTGTTCAGCCAACCGGATCTGGTGCATCCAGCCTTTCCTTCCGGCCATACCAAAATGGCCAATGGCAACTTTCAGTCCGGGAACTCTCTTTAACACACGCCTCATTTGGGGAACCTGAACGCTACCCGGGGCAAGATCAATGGATAAAACCATATCGCTCTCAACCATCTGCTGCCAGATATTCATTAGAGAAGGGTCATCAAGTCTGATACGTGGCTTCAGGTCAGGCAGGAACATGGCAGGACACTTTATTCCTCTGAATCCCATCTCTGCAACCCTGTTAAACTCCCGGGTCAGGTTT
>JANTFK010000451.1 GCA_024763595.1 Bacteroidales bacterium
AGTGTACCTGGCGGCTGCCTCCCTGGCGATCCGGGCCGATTCAAAATTGATCTCATACACCACAGATCCGGTCTGGTAATCGGCCTGGGATACAGATGTTCCATTGAATGTATTGGTCTCGATAATATCGGCGCCTGACGCCAGGTATGCTTCATGGATCTCCCTGATCACATCCGGCCTGGTAAGGGAGAGCAGATCATTGTTTCCTTTCAGATCACATGGATGTGATTTGAACCGTTCGCCCCTGAAATCTTTTTCAGTCAGATTGTAACGCTGGATCATGGTGCCCATAGCCCCATCCAGCAAAAGGATCCTTTTTTCCAGTAATTGCCTGATACCTGTACACGTTTCTTTTGTCATACGGAGCACATTTATATGTTGTCAGCGTCCAGGGAGTTTGGCGCAATATACCGGATAAGGTTTCAACCAGGGCTGAAATGTACCAGTGCTTTCTGCAGATCAGCACCCGGCATCGTGGTTCCTTTTGCCCAGAAATCCCCGATTATTTCAGTAAGTTTCTTCTCTTCAATCAGGAATCCATCATGGCCGTAATCGGAATGGATCTCTTTGTACTCACCCTGAGAAACATGTGCCAGTAGTTTTTGTTCATGAACCGGGAACAATTGATCGGTCGATATGCCAATACTCAGGACCCTGGCTTTGATCAGCCCGATGGCATCACCCAGCGATCCCCTTTCCCTGATAATATTATGGGTATCCATGATGCGGGTAAGCACATGGTAGCTGTAGGCGTCGAACCGGCTGACCAGTTTCTCTCCCTGGTAGTTCTGGTAGGTGGCTGCCCGCAGATCCCTGGTCCTGGAGTCATTCCTCTCCTGTTGCGTCCGGTTGTAAGTCTTTTCATTTCTGTAACTCAGAAGGGCAATGGAACGGGCAGCCTTCAGACCGTTGCTTCCGCCATAGGGCCGCTCCTCAAAAAAGGAGGGATCTGATTCAATGGCAAGGCGTTGTGACTGGTTGAAGGCAGTGGCCCAGGGTGAGATCCTGACCGATGCGGCAAACATCACCAGGTTTTCTATTCGCTCCGGGTACATAATACTGTATTCCAGGGCCTGAAAACCGCCAATGGAGCCACCCATGATCGTGTGAATCTTCCGGATTCCCAGGTGTTCCCTCAGTAATTCATGTGCCCGTACCTGGTCCCGTATGGTAACCTCCGGAAATGAAAGGTACCAGGGAAGGCCCGTTTCCGGGTTTGTGGAGAGCGGTCCTGTGCTTCCGTAGCAAGACCCGATGATATTGGCACAGACGATGAAGTGTCGTTCCGGGTCGAGCAGCTTCCCTTTTCCGAACATGCCGGGCCACCACTCTGACACATCAGCATTTGCTGTAAGTGCATGGCACACCCATATGACATTGTCAGCCTGACTGTTTAATGAACCATAGGTATGATAAGCCACATTGAGCGAGGGAAGGGACCCTCCCTGCTCAAGATGGAATGCTTCTTTGTACTGAAATATGTGTGGCTTCATCGTTTCTATTTTTCAAGGGCCTGATTAAAATCTGCAATGATATCATCAATATGCTCCAGACCCACAGATACCCTGAGCAGGGTGGGGGTGACGCCGGCTGCCAGCTGGTCCTCCTCCGAAAGTTGCTGGTGGGTTGTGGCTGCAGGCTGGATAATCAATGTCCTTACATCTCCTACATTGGCCAGGTGACTAACCAGTTCCAGATTGTCGACAAGGCGCGTAGCCTCCTCTTTTTCACCTTTTAAAGTAAAAGAGAGGACTCCTCCCGCCCCCCTGGGAAAGTATTTTTCTGCCAGTGCATGATGGGGGCTCTCCTCAAGTCCGGGATAGTTAACCTGTTCCACCTTTGGATGTTTTTGTAACCATCTGGCCAGTGCCAGCGTGTTTTCCACGTGTCGCTCCATTCTGAGGGAAAGGGTTTCCAGTCCCTGCACGATGAGGAATGAATTGAAAGGACTCTGGCTTGCTCCGATATCGCGTAATCCTTCCACCCGTGCTTTGATAATGAAGGCAATATTCCCAAAAGGTCCGTCGCTGCCGAAAGTTTCCCAGAATTTCAAACCGTGATATCCTTCACTGGGTTCTGTAAACTGCGGGAACTTACCGTTTCCCCAGTTGAAATTACCCCCGTCCACAATCACCCCTCCGATGGAGGTGCCATGTCCGCCGATCCATTTGGTAGCCGATTCAACCACGATGTTGGCACCATATTCAATGGGTCTGAACAGAAATCCTGCTGCAGCAAATGTATTATCCACGATCAGTGGAATATCGTACTTTCTGGCAAGGGCACCGAATTTTTCGAAATCCGGTACATTGAAACCGGGATTGCCAATGGTTTCCAGGTAGATAGCTCTGCTGTTTTCATCGATCAGCCGCTCGAATGCCTCCACTTCCACTGAATCTGCAAAGCGGGCCTCCCAGCCCAGCTTTTTAAACGTTACCCTGAACTGGTTGTGGGTACCGCCATAGAGATAGGGACTGCTGACTATATTGTCGCCCGACTGTAAAATGGTGGAGAAGGTAAGGTATTGGGCAGCATGACCGGAAGATACAGCCAGTGCAGCTACTCCCCCCTCCAGTGCTGCGATACGTTGCTCGAATACATCATTGGTTGGATTCATGATCCGTGTATAGATGTTCCCGAACTCTTTTAGTGCGAACAGATTGGCGCCATGTTCAGAGTCCTTGAATGTATAGGAGGTTGTTTGATAGACGGGAACTGCCCTGGAGCGGGTAGCCTCGTCCGGTGTATGTCCTGCATGGATTTGCAATGTCTCAAAATGATGATATGTTGTACTCATGATATCTGAATAATAAAGTTGAAAATGATAATGAAAAAACAATAGAGGAGCAGACCCGCTGCTGATCCAAAGCTTCTGTACAACCGAAAAAGAGATTTGATGTATACTTACCGAAGCTTTGTCCATGGCATGGACATAGGCAGCATCGGCATCGTGTAATTTTTGTTCTTCATTGTTCTCAGTTTGTTATTATTTCCCATTTTGGGTTAGGTTTTGGCACCTTTGCCTGGTGGCGGGTTGCCAGGGGATCAACGAGCCTA
>JANTFK010000452.1 GCA_024763595.1 Bacteroidales bacterium
ATTGAGTATGCCAGCAAAGATCAGATTACAAAGACAGGGTCGCAAATTTCAGGCGATCTACTCTATTGTAGTTGCTGATAGCAGGGCGCCACGTGATGGTAAATACATTGAATCGTTGGGACAGTATAATCCCAATACCAATCCTGCTACCATTGTTTTGGATTTTAACAAAGCCTTAGAATGGCTGCAGAAAGGCGCTCAACCTACGGATACCTGTAGAGCTATCTTATCCTACAAGGGAGTATTGTACAAAAAGCACCTGCTTGAGGGTGTAAAAAAAGGAGCTTTCGACGAAGCGGAAGCCGAAAAGCGGTTCCAGATATGGATGACCGAAAAGGAACAAAAAATTCAGGCCAAAAGGGACAAAATCAAATCTACCAGAGAGATGCTTGTAAAGAGCCGGCTGGAAGAAGAATCGAAGATTAAGGAAGCCAGGGCTGAGGAGATTGCTAAAAAGCGCTCCGAGTTAATGGAAGAAGAGACTGCAGCTGAGGAAACCCCTGCTGAAGCTGTCGCTGAAGAGCCCAAAGCTGAAGAACCCAAAGCTGAAAAGCCCAAAGCCGAAGAGCCCAAAGCTGAAAAGCCTGCTGCTGAAGCTACCGCCGAGGAAGAGAAGAAAGCGGAGAAATAGACCCTTTATGCTGGTTCCAGAAGGAGCAAAAGCAGGCAGGATTACCAAACCATACGGACTCCATGGAGATGTGACTGTAATATTGGAGCCCGGTTCAGGGAATCTTATTAGAATTGATAACCCGCTGTTCATCGAAATTGATGGCCAGCGGGTTCCTTTTTTTGTGAAGGCGATAGATCTGGTTTCTGAGACCCAGGCTATTCTAAAGTTTGAATTCATTGATGATTTGGAGGAGGCAAAAAAGGTGACTGGTTGCAGGATCTATCTGGACCCGGCACAACAACCTGCATTCAAGAAGGAGAACCAGGAGTTGTCTGCACTGATCGGTTTTGATGCTTTTGACAGGGAAGCCGGTTTGCTGGGCAGGATTACGGATTACCTGGCTCATGACATGAATCCCGTATTTATCATTGATTTTCATGGAAATGATTTGCTGGTGCCGGCTACCGGAAGCTTAATACAGGACATTGATCAAAAGGGCCGCACCGTTCATTTCATTCTTCCGCAGGGACTCACTTCTTTATAGTGTCCCCGGGTTCCTTGATTATTGGTACCTTTAGGAATGATTGCATTTGATACGAGCCTATCTCATCTAATCTCAACGACATGAACCGAAAGACTTTTTTATCCCGGTCGATGGCCACACTGGCTGGGGCCCTGATTTTACCGGGCAGGACATATGATGAAAAACTTACTGTCAAACCCTCTTCGGGGAGTCCGGTTATTATATCTACCTGGAAGCATGGTGTTGCTGCCAACAGGGAGGCATGGAAAATCCTGCAGCGCGGGGGCAGGGCCCTGGATGCCGTAGAAAAGGGTGTAAATGTTCCTGAAAAGGACCCGGAGGTGCATTCTGTCGGATATGGCAGTTATCCCGACAGAGATGGAGTGATTACATTGGATGCCAGCATCATGGATGAAAATGGGAACGGTGGTGCCGTATCATTTCTGCAAGGTATTAAAACACCTGTATCGGTGGCAAGGCTGGTTATGGAAAGGACCCCTCACGTGATGCTGGCCGGGGAGGGAGCCCTGGCGTTTGCCCTGGAAAATGGCTTTCAAAAAGAGGAACTGAGAACCGACTTTTCCATTCAAAAGTGGGAAAAGTGGAAAAAAGACAAGGTCAATAGACCGGTGGATTTGCACAATCATGATACCATCAGTTTACTGGCCATAGATCAGCACGGTAATATTTCCGGTGCGTGCAGTACCAGTGGAATTGCTTTCAAGCATCATGGCCGTGTTGGGGATTCGCCCATTCTCGGGGCAGGGTTATTTGTAGACAATGAAACAGGTGGTGCAGGAGCTACTGGGGTTGGCGAGGTGGTTATGAAGACGCTGGGTTCATTTGCAATCGTTGAGAATATGCGGCACGGATTTACCCCTCAGCAAGCATGCGAAGAAGTGGTGAAGCGAATCCTGAAAAAGGTTAAGGATGCGGAGAAAAACCCGGTATTCTTTATTGCTGTAAACAAAGATGGGGAATTTGGAGCTTATGGGACCCATGCCGGGTTTGAGTATGCAATCTCTACACAGGATGGGGGCACTGTGCTGAAGGGTGCAGGAAGTATGCTGGCTGAGGTTAGTGTCTGATAATGGTCGGATAACCGGATTCATCGATCCTGATAATGGCCGATGGCAGTGCAGGCCGGGTCTCCTCCTGCCGCCACTGTACTACATAATCAACTTTCTCCAGGATGGAGGGATCTATTTCCGTAAACAGGGACGGGGAAGGTTCACCTGAAATATTTGCCGAAGTGGAAACAATGGGTGTCCCGGTTATTTCAATTAATTGCCTGCAGAAACTGTCCGCTGTAATACGAATTCCAATTGATCCATCTGTTCCAATAAGGTTTGATGCAAGGTTACGGGCCCCGGGATAGATGATGGTGGTTGGTTTTGTAACCGATGCAAGCATCTCCCGGGCCTGGGGCGGAACCTTTGCTACATAGTGACCGAGCATAGCCATACTGCACATCAGGATCAACATACTTTGATTGTCTGCCCGTTGTTTGATCCGATATATTTTTTCAACAGCTTCCCGGTTAACAGCATCACACCCAATACCCCAGATGGTATCGGTTGGGTACAGAATAATACCACCGTCATGAATTACCCTGGCTGCTTTCCGGACCTCTTCAATCATCATGCAGACATTCAAGGTATACATTATATAATGCAGGGATGGTCTGTTCCTCCCTGAACTTCAATGCATGTGCACCACCTTCCCGTATCAGCCTGTCTCTCAGTGGTGAGTCCTCCAGGATCTTCTTGATGGTATGAATCATCTCTTCGGGGTCATCCGGATTGATCAGTAAACCTCCCTTGCCGGCAGTCTCTTCCAGGCAACCGCCTCTTGATGTGATCACCGGCACTCCCGAATTAAGCGCTTCCAGGACGGGAATCCCAAATCCTTCAT
>JANTFK010000453.1 GCA_024763595.1 Bacteroidales bacterium
GTTGAAATTGTGTAAGATCTTCACCATAGCAACGCCGGCCCTCAAACTTGGGGGTCCCCGAAACACCCGGGATGGATACCGGGATAAAACTGTAGGGTCCCGTTAACTCCGGATGCCCATAGACTTCAAAGGGATGGGGGGTCCCCCTTCCTTCGCTGATCACGGTTCCTTCGAAATAACAGGTGGATGGGTACATCCGGATCGCATGATCGTTAGCCAGATTGGGAGAGGGGCTTACCGGCATGGAATAAGCTTTCCCATGGAAGTAGTTTTCACACCTTACCACCCTGAGTTCACACTGCACTCCCTGGTTCAGCCATCCCTCCCCATTGATCATCCGGGCCAGTTCCCCTATGGTAAGCCCGTAAACCACGGGAATGGGATGCATCCCCACAAAAGAGGAAAATGCGGTGTCGAGCACGGGACCGTCCACATATCCCCCGTTTGGATTGGGCCTGTCAAGCACCATGACCGGCACACCGTTTTCCGCACACGCCTCCATCACATAATGGAGGGTGGAGATATATGTATAGAACCGGGTCCCCACATCCTGTAGGTCAAATATCATCAGCTCCACTCCTTCCAGGTCTTCGGGTGTTGGCTTCTTATGCGTTCCATAGAGTGAAACCACCGGGATCCCTGTTAGAGGATCCATACCATCCTCAATTTTCATACCGGCAGCCTTCTTTCCCCTGAAACCATGTTCCGGTGCAAATACCTTCATAATCTGTGCTTTGGAAATCCCGCTGGACAACAGGGTGTCGACCAGGTGAACACCATCCACCACTGAAGTATGGTTGGCCACCAGCGCAATTTGCTGCTGACCGATAAGAGGTAAATATTGATCCATTCTTTCGGCCCCGCTCTTCACGGGCGAACCGGACGGTTGACAACCGGCCAGCACCATGGAATAGATCAACCCTATAGAGATAAGCCACTTCATCAGGCTCCAAAAATAAGCAAAAGATGACTACATTTGAAAAACTGAATCCGGAATCATTGAATACCGAACTGTTTATCGTACGCCGGATGATCGGCAGCAGGAAAAAGGGGCGTAGTTTTTCACGTTCCATTGTGAGTATAGCTATATTTGGTATTGCCCTTGGACTGGCGGTCATGATCGTGGCTGTGGCCATTGTCACCGGATTTAAAAAGGAAATCTCACAGAAAGTCACCGGTTTCGGAGCTCATATCCAGATCCTCAACCTGGATTCAAATCTCTCCTATGAAACCGCCCCGATCCCGGCACGATTGCAAAGTGTTGACCAACTCTCTGGAATAGACGGGATCAGGAATGTCCAGCCATTTGCCATCAAAGCGGGGATCATCAAGACCGGAGAAGAAATTTACGGGGCCGTTCTGAAAGGGGTGGATGGAAGCTATGACTGGAAATTCATCCGCGACCACCTGGTGGAGGGATCGGTACTCAACGTGGTCGATACGGTCCGCACCAATGATGTGGTACTGTCTGCGAATACGGCCCGTCTACTGAAGCTGGGGCTGGGCGACCGTTTTACCATGTACTTTATCCAGGATCCGCCCCGGGCCAGGACCTTTACCATAAAAGGTATTTACAATACCAGCCTGGAAGAATTTGACCGATTATATATTTTTGCCGATATCAAACAGGTACAGCGTCTGAACAACTGGAATGAAAATCAGATCAGTGGTTACGAAGTGCTGCTGGAAAATATGGATCACCTGCAAGAGCAGGCAGCCCGGATCAGGGAACAGGTTGCGTTTGATTTCATTGAGGGAGAGAGCCGGTTGAAAGTGGAAACCATCCAGGAAAAGAATACGCAGATCTTCGACTGGCTCAACCTGCAGGACATGAATGTGATCGTCCTGGTGATCCTGATGCTGATCGTGGCCGGGTTCAATATGATCTCGGGATTACTGATCCTGATCCTGGAACGCACCAATATGATCGGCATTTTGAAAGCGCTGGGAACCAATGATGCCTCGGTAAGAAAAATCTTTCTTTACCAGTCGGCCTATCTGACACTGGTGGGGCTGTTATGGGGAAACCTCTTTGGCCTGATCATTTGCCTGGTTCAGAAATACTTTCACCTGATCTCCCTGGATCCAGGTTCCTATTACCTGGATACCGTTCCCATCAACCTGAACCCGCTGCATGTGCTGCTGCTCAACCTGGGGACCATGATCATCACCTTCCTCTTCCTGCTGCTTCCCTCTGCCATCATTGCCAGGATCTCGCCCGACAAAAGCATCCGGTTCAACTAGGATTTTGATATTCAAAGGGTATCAGTTATATTTAAAGCACGACCTGAAGTTTTATTTTGCTCACAACTGATGAAGCTGCATGAGACCATGCAAAGGTTTGAAAACCACCTGGTTTCTCCCCTGCCACAGTTAGATGCCACCAATACCCCGCGCACTGGACGGGAAACTGAAGTACTGGAGCTGATCCTCGAGGGAAAAAAACAGGATTCAAATCGGTTGTTGACCTGATGCGCCAGGCCAGGCATTAACACATCCACGATGCAAAAGGAGCGTATCATAAGGATTCTTACCCATCCATTCTTTATAGGATTATTTGTCTCTGCTTTGATCCTCTGGATTACGATGCCGGAGATATCCAGGTACAAGATGGTAATAAAAGAAACCATACATTACGGGGAAAATACCCATATCTTTTATGATGACCTCGATAACGATAACCAGAGTGAGGAGATCAATCTGGACTATCATAAAACATTATTGAAAGTGATGTTGTTCCGGGGACCCAAACTTATTGATCAATACAACCTTCACTCACTACCCATTCCGGGGAAATGCATTTTTACAGGAGACTATAACAAGGATGGATACAAAGAGCTCTTTTTCCTGACCTTGCACAATGATTCCATACTGTTATCTGTCATCGATCCGCTGGCCAAAAAAGCTTTCCTGCTCAGAAACCGGCTGATCTTTTACAATGATACAATACACTATGAACTTGACATGCCGGAACTAGTTTCAGCAAACCTCTCAGATTTTACGGGGGATGGTATCCGGGATTTCATTTTCGGAATTAACACGGG
>JANTFK010000454.1 GCA_024763595.1 Bacteroidales bacterium
GCGTTCAATGCTTTCATCTTTCAGTGCGTCCAGCACCTGGTAAATGTATTGTGGCGAATTGCGCATCCCGTTTGACCAGTCCTCGAAATAGACATTCATCCGGATATCCATCTCCCTGGCCAGTTTCAGTACATGCCTGACATCCGAGATATGCTGCCCGGGAGTCTTTCTCAACTGATTCTGGCAATGCTTCAGGGAGCCTTTCATCAACAGGTTATTTACCCTGCCTCCTGCCTCCCGGATCCATTTCAGGGAAATATCCCCGTCGATGAATCCCAGTACCTCCACCTTATCCAGGTACCCACGTTCCCTGGCCCAATCGAAAATGAGACTGGCACCCCTGAATTCCCCCTCGGAAACACGGGCCGATGCAACTTCAATACGATCCACATTGAGCTCTTCAAGCAACAATCTGGCTATATTGAGCTTCTCTGTGGCTGTAAATGAGACTCCGGAGGTTTGTTCCCCGTCCCGGAGTGTGGTATCCATGACCGTGATTTTCATGATTGCCTGAAATTATGTTTCGGACTGTTCAAAGCGGGCAATTTTTTCCCTGATACTCAAGAGGTAATCAATATCGTCGTAACCTTTTAACAGGCACTCCTTTTTGTAAGGATTGATCTGAAAATATTCCTTTTCACCCGTAGTCATCAGTGTGATCTCCTGCTGTTCCAGGTCCACCTTTAACTGTGTGCCGGGATCTTGTTCAATGGCACTGAAAATGCCGGACAGGAATCCTTCCGTCACCTGTACCGGAAGCAATCCGTTATTCAGCGCATTGTTTTTAAAAATATCTGCAAAAAAGCTGGAAACCACTACCTTGAAACCATGGTCGTAAATGGCCCAGGCGGCATGTTCCCTGCTTGACCCGCTTCCGAAATTCTTGCCTGCCACAAGGATCGTTCCGGCGTAACGGTCCTGGTTCAGCACGAAATCCGGCTTGATTCCGCCGTTTTTATCATACCTCCAGTCCCTGAAAAGGTTTTCGCCAAAACCATCCCGGGTTGTTGCTTTCAGGAACCTGGCCGGAATGATCTGGTCCGTATCCACATTCTCGATGGGCAGGGGGATGGCCGTAGATAATATGGTTTTAAATTTTTCTATTGACATCGCTTCTGAATTTATGATATAAATGTTCTTGGATCGGTTACCACTCCGGTGACAGCAGCCGCAGCAGCGGTGACAGGACTGGCCAGCATGGTCCGTGCGCCTGGTCCCTGGCGGCCTTCAAAGTTTCTGTTGGATGTGGAAACGGCCAGTTTGCCTTCCGGTACCTTGTCATCATTCATGGCCAGGCATGCTGAACAACCGGGCTGCCTCAGCTTAAATCCCGCATCCTCAAGGATCTTGGTAATTCCCTCTTCATGGGCCTGTTTTTCCACCTGCTTCGATCCGGGTACGATCCATGCAGTCACATGGGGGGCTTTCTTTTTTCCCTTTACAAACTGCGACACAGCTCTCAGGTCCTCTATTCTGCCATTGGTACAGCTTCCTACAAATACATAGTCCACTTTCCGGCCTGCAATGGGTGATCCCGCTTCAAAGTCCATGTAGGCAAGCGCTTTCATGAAAGAATCCCTGTTTCCGGGTTCGATATCCTCCGGTGAGGGGATCTTTTCATTGATACCCGCACCCATGCCAGGGTTGGTCCCGTAAGTGATCATTGGTACAATGTCCGCTGCATCAAACTGAAGCTCCCTGTCAAATACAGCATCTTCATCACTGTACAGGGTTCTCCACTTCTCCACCGCCCTGTCAAAATCCGCCCCGGAAGGAACGAACTCACGGCCCTTCAGGTAATCGAAAGTTACCTGGTCGGGTGCTATGAGCCCACCCCTGGCCCCGCTTTCAATACTCATGTTGCAAACGGTCATGCGTTCCTCCATGGAGAGGTTGCGGATGGCCGAACCGGTATATTCAATAAAGTAACCGGTACCACCGCTTGTGGATATGCTGGAGATGATATAGAGGATGATATCTTTGGCGTTTACTCCCCTGGCTGTTTCTCCCTCCACCCTGATTCGCATACGCTTCGGTTTGGGTTGAAGAATACACTGGGTAGCCAGCACCATTTCCACTTCAGAAGTGCCGATACCAAAGGCTACGCTGCCAAAGGCTCCATGGGTGGAAGTGTGACTGTCGCCACAAACCATGGTCATCCCCGGTTTTGTAATTCCAAGCTCCGGGCCAATCACGTGAACGATTCCCTGGAACGGATGGTTCAGCCCGTAGAGTGTAATCCCGTGTTTTGTACAGTTTTCTGTCAGTTTGTTTACCTGGAAACGTGACAATTCATCCCTGATAGGCAGATGCTGATCAACGGTGGGTACATTGTGGTCTGGTGTGGCCACAGTCTGTTGTGGACGGAAAACCTTGATTCCACGCTTCTCTATTCCTGCAAATGCCTGGGGACTGGTTACTTCATGGATCAGGTGCTGATCAATATAGAGCACCGACGGACCACCTTTGATCTTCTCCACCACATGGGCATCCCAGATCTTGTCAAATAGTGTTTTACCTGCCATTTGTGTCAAACTGTAATGTAAACCGCAAATGTAACAAACTTTACCTACAGTTTGATCATTTTTAAACCACAATAATGATAAATTATCACATATAATGGCTATGTTGGATATAAATGGAAGAAAAGGGGGCGATTTTATGATGATTTTGGGTATTTTTAACAGGTTTACTTAACGGAGCAATGAGATTAACCTTTTCACTTCCAGTGCTGTTGCTGGTCTGGACCGGTTTGTTACACGGGCAGGAGATGCCCCGGGGAGAGCTGGTAGACACCATAGATACCTCCATCGACCTGTTTGAGGAGACCGCACCCATGCAAATTACCCTGACCCTGGATATGAAGAAGTATCAGCAAGAAAAACTGGAAGGTCAGTATATGCCGGTTCATTTCCTGTACCAGATCAATGATACGCTTCGCCTGGAGAAGTCCATGAGGATCAAGGCACGTGGTCAGTTCAGAAGAAAACATTGTGCTTTTGCCCCTTTCTGGATAAATA
>JANTFK010000455.1 GCA_024763595.1 Bacteroidales bacterium
CAATCCCGTATACAGCGTCACCTCCTGTTCAATCACAACTATATATAGCTGCAGATTTGAAGAAAAAGTATCAGTCATGCAAACCACTTCAGCACTTCCCTCCAGGTTATGCTCCATAAAGTCTAAGGAGAGTCGCAGGTCAAATAAGGGCATCTCCAGGGAAGCATCCATCAGTGATTGTTCATCCGGATAATGGGCCGGTGATGAAAAATCATAACGATGACCGGGTTCAATACCTCCGTTCAGCACCGCATAAGGCACACCGGGTACTCCGTAGTTAAATGACCTGGTGGATGCAGGATAGGGATTGTTGTCGTTCATGTCATCCTCCCCCGGATAATCCATGTGGTACTGCAGGTCATACACAGTGCCGGAGTGATTCATATAAAAGGTATCCACTACCCCGTCTGCCACCAGGGCCTCCGGACTGGCTGCATTGGTAAAATACTCCAGGACCGATTTTTTGCTGCGCTGTTCAATGTGAAAGTTATCAAAGGCGAAGCCCTGGTTTCCAATGGAGTATCCACCTCCTGTACCCACAGCAATCCTCAGCTTCATATAAGGGCTCCCCGATACCACGTTCAGTGCATGACTGGCCTCCACCCATCGCTTGTCGGGTTCAAAAACAGCCAGTCCCCATCCGAAACTACTGCCTCCCGGTTCATTGATAATCTCCTGAACGTTATACCAGTTAATACCGCCTCCCACACTCCCCAGTGTTTTCCATCCATCGCTTACCAGACCCTGGTACTGGAGGACTGCCCCGTCTGTAAAAGGGAAGAAACTCTTCATCAGATCCATCTGAATCACAGGACTGGAAAATGCTGAAAGATCAAAACAGGGGCTCTGAACCCACGATCTTTCCATGTATTCAGTACTGTCGGCAGGTAGATCGGTATACCAAGCCAGGTCACCCTGAACCTGATCAAACCCGGTAAAGTCAGGTTCTCCCAGGACCCAGCTGGACAGGCCGTCATCCGACAACGCCTTCCATCCATCTCCTCCGGAATTGAAATCCGCATCATAACCCTCTGCAGGGATTACCTGTACAGGAAACAGTGTTATGGTCCTGGTCACTTCACCTGAACAACCGGTTGTATTTTCAATGTATAACGAGACACTGTACTCACTTACTGATCCAAATTTGAATTCAGCCGTATCCTCCGGAGATAATCCCGTTTCGGTTCCAAGTACCCCCCCAAACCTGGTCCTGAATGTCCAGGCCACTGAATCGATCTCCGCATATTCGGAAGAGGACCTGTTCAGAAAAGCGGTTGGCTCTCCCCTCACAAAACAGTCACTGATCCAGGTAAAATCGGCAATTGGCTGATCGGTAAGTACTGTATCCATCTGATAATCAGACTGACATCCCTCAAAGGTAATCGCACTCAGTCCGATGGTACGTGATCCTGCACTGTCATAGAAGTGTTCGGGATTCTCCTCGTTACTTGTGTTTTCCACACCGCTTCCGGGATCTCCAAAATCCCAACTCCAACCGGCCACTGCATATTTTCCACTGGTGATATTATCGAATGACACCAGGCCCCCTTCAGCAGGGATACAGGCGGGTGAAAGGGTAAAGCCAACGGCAGGTACAAAGCCATTGTGGACCGTTTTCACCGATGTGGCCCGGCAACCTTTGGAAGATTCAAATGCAAGGATAATCTGGTGATCCCCTTCAAGTGCATCCGGACTGGAAGGATCAAAGTAGAAACCATCGGCCTGGTTTCCGTAAACCCCCGGTCCACTTATGGTATAAGTTGCAGATGGATCAGGGGAACCCAGTTCGGGCAGCAGGGTATATGGATCATGATTCCGGCATACACTATCCGGAACACCCGAAATACCCAGCACATCCGGGTTATCTACCTCAATCCCGAGAGTTACGCTCACATCCAGACCTTCTACGCCATAGGTATAGACCACATTATAATTGCCTTTCAATCCTGCAGGATCGAGAATGGCCTCATCATCGTTCGGATCACTATCCACAATGGCACCCTCCACCGGATCAGGGGAACCCGCCTCCATCAGTGAAAATGTTCCCGGGATATTGTCTTCATTGGCGCCTATCAGATGGTAATTGGCACCATCCTCACATAGCGCAGTGATGGTATCGTTGCCTGAAACCAGGTGCAAACTGGCGATACCCGACAGCACATACAGTTCAACCGCATCCCTGCTCTTACATCCCGAAGCATTGGTATAAGTACATGTTATCAGATGGGGGGAGTTCTCATATCCGGCAATGGAAGGATAAAATTTACTTCCCACCACACCGGGTCCCATAAAAATTCCTCCAGGAGGTGCGGAATTCAGGACAATGCCGGGATCCGACAGGAGAAATGCATGGTGGTCCATCAGAATTTCCACCGGTGTCCTTGCATAAACTGTAACATCCACACCACTGCCCAGTATAATCGCTGTCTCATGGTCTTTACTGCTCTTCGCAGCAGAAATATAAAACCTGTTATCGGAAGCTGTTTTCAGATAGATGGTATTCTCAGCGGAGAGTCCATCATAGGTCTTATACACGCCTTGATCATTGCTGATAACGGCACTGTATGGTGCTGTTCCCTTTGAAAAATAGATATAGGCTTCAACCGAATCCCCTTCACAGATTTCAGCGGAGGTAGGAGTCAGATAAGTAGAGAAAAAAAGCTGACCCCGGGCCCGGCCCGGCAGCAGCAGCAACACACATGCGATCAGAAACAGCAGGTTCCTCATATTGACACTTTTTTTGATGAATTGGCTCTCTAGAGATCTCCGGAGTCACCGGTTTTTATCAATGTGATCATGCCATTTCCCCCGTAACTATTGGTACCGAGAAGCAATATCCCGCCATCATTGGACAGTTCTATATCAGCTCCCGTCTGAGCACCCGAGGCCCCGAATGTGAGCTGGGTGGATGCCGCGTAATCAGATGTCAGGAACTGCAGGAACATCTCTTTTTCACCTTTCATCTCTCGTGTACCCACAATGGCATACTTTCCATCTGAGGTCCTGACCAGGCG
>JANTFK010000456.1 GCA_024763595.1 Bacteroidales bacterium
GAGCAGATGATGCATACCTTTCCCTGAAAACCGGTAAGATCCAGCCCTCCATCAATCCCAAGACCATTGCTGAAGGGTTAAAAACCCAGTTGGGTGATAAGAATTTTCCCATTATCCGGAAATTTGTGAGCAAGATTATACGTGTGGAAGAGTCTGAGATCATTGATGCCATGAAATTCATCTGGGAACGCATGAAAATTGTGATTGAGCCCTCAAGTGCAGTAGCTGTGGCCGCTTTGTTCCGGAACAGTAACGAATTCAGGAAAAGGAAAGTGGGTGTGATTCTTTCAGGAGGTAACGTAGATTTAACCAGCCTTCCCTTTTGAAAAAAAAAAGAAGTTAACGCTGATTTCTGCATGTACCGTCACATTAACCAATAAACATGTTATAAAACATGGTTTCCGGAGGATGTTACGAATGAAATCAGATATATTTGTATTTACAACTTTAGAAAAGAATACAAAACTTCTTTTCTACGTACTAACTAAAACTATTGCCATGAGGGCAGGTGATCTTTGATCGCCTGCCCTTTTGTTTTTCTGCATGATGAAACTGCACAACGAAAAAGGATTGATTACAAGAATCCGGAACCACGACTCCGCAACACTCCAGTATATATATGATACCTATTACCCGATCATCGAAGGTTATATCATTCATCACCAGGGAAGTTGCGATCAGGCCAGGGATGTTTTCCAGGAAGCCATGATCATCGTATATAACCGGATTAAGAGCGATGAACTGGAACTCACCTGCAAATTCGGGACCTACCTTTATGCCGTTTGCAAGAATATCTGGATCCAGGAACGAAAGAAGTACCTGCACCGGGCCGAAAAACTGCGACACCAGCCGCTGGTTGTCAATGATCCCGGTCCGGCCGATGACCCGCTGTTACAAAATCATCTCGAGCAGCTCTTTAATAAACATTTCGAAGCATTGAGCAAGGACTGCCAGAAGATACTCTCTATGTATTTCAATAATTTCAGTGTGGAGGATATCCGTTCCGCTATGAACTATAAGGACCTCCATCATGCAGCAGACAGAAAATACAGATGTAAAAAAAGCCTTATCAAGAGGATTGTGAACGACCCCCTATTTAAACGACTGAAAAATGAACAACGTTGATCGCATTATTCAATATCTGTCGGGCGAACTTACGCCGGATGAGAAAGGAGCATTTGAAAAGGAGCTCCAATCCAGCATTGAATTGCGGGAAGAGCTCAAAACGGTTTCAGCTGCATACAACCTGATCCGGGATCAGCTTTGGAAGCGTGATGAAGCATCCTTCCGCAGGAAATTGCAGGAAGTTATGGAAAAACCTCCTGCCAGTACCGGTTCATCCGCTGCGCGAAGAAAGCCCGTCTGGCATTTCCTGTTACCGCTGGCAGCTGCCCTGGCAATGCTCCTTGTCATCTTTCTGGTTAAACCGGAAAAAGAGCGAATCTTTTCGCACTTCTTTGATCCCCTGGAAGATCCGGTGATCCTTGCTCTCAATCAGGAATCCCGGGGAGGGGCCGAACCGGGAATAGCGCTTTATAACAGTGGGGCATATCAGAAAAGTCTGGAGTTGCTCTCGGAAATTATTGTCAAGGATCCTGAAAACCAGGTGGCCATACTCTTTTACCTGCTGGCATCCATGGAGACCGGCCGGGAAGGGGAAGCATTAAAACGCATAGAGACCCTGGAAACGGACCCGACATACCAGACCGGGCAGGCTTTGTGCTGGTACAGTTCACTGGCCCTGTTAAAACTGGGACGTGTGGAGGAGGCGGCAGCAGCACTCTCCCCCCTGATTAAACAACCCGGACCCTACCGGACCGATGCCAGGCGCATGCAAAAGATGTTGTTAAAATAATTCTTAATTTAGGGGCATAAGCAACCTGGTCTATGCCTTCTTTCCCTTTTTATAAACAGTTCGATGCCATGGACTGCGGGCCCACCTGCCTGCGTATGGTGGCACGTTATTATGGAAAACACTACACGCTGCAAACCCTGAGGGAAAAATCACACCTGAACAAAGAGGGAGTCTCCATGCTGGGCATTGCACGTGCAGCGGAGGAGATAGGTATGCAGACCATGGGGGTTTCACTGACCTGGGAAAGACTGCAGAGCGAAGCTCCGCTTCCGGTAATCGTACACTGGAAACAGAACCACTTCATTGTGGTTTACAAGATTAAAAAGGACCGTGTATATGTGGCTGATCCGGGATTTGGACATACCGTCTATTCAAAGCAGGAATTCCTGGACGGCTGGATCAGTACACGCAGGGATGGTGAAGCAAAAGGTTCTGCCCTGCTTCTCCAACCCACTCCGGACTTCATGAACCAGGATGATGAACCGGTAAAGAAAACCGGTTTTAGTTACCTGCTTCGTTATCTATCTCCCTACAGGAGATATGTATACCACCTGCTGCTGGGTCTGATTCTTGGAAGTATTATACAATTCCTGCTTCCCTTTCTTTTCCAGTCCATGGTCGACTTCGGTATTACCAACCAGGATCTGCCCTTCATCTACCTGGTCCTGATCTTCCAGTTTATACTGATCCTATCCAGGATGGGTATCGATTTTATCAGGCGCTGGATCCTGCTTCACCTGAGTACCAGAATCAATATCTCGCTGATCTCCGATTTCCTGGTAAAGCTCATGAAGTTGCCGGTGGGATTTTTTGATACCAAACTGACAGGTGATATTTTACAGCGTATCGGCGACCACCGGAGGATTGAGTCGTTTATGACCACCTCCTCGCTTACCATCCTGTTTTCAATGGTAAACCTGGTGGTTTTTGCCATCATCCTGGCCATTTACAGCATCAAGATCCTGCTTATTTTTCTGGCCGGATCCCTTCTCTACATCTTCTGGATCACTGTTTTCATGAAGCGCCGTCGCTCACTGGACCATAAATATTTCTCCAGCATGGCTGAAAATCAAAGCAAACTGATTCAGATCATACAGGGAATCAGGGAGATAAAATTGAACAATGCAGAACGTACCAGCCAGTGGGAATGGAAAG
>JANTFK010000457.1 GCA_024763595.1 Bacteroidales bacterium
GTAAGATGCTCCTGTACCAAGGATAAAAGGGATGTGGTATGTTTCAGATCCTTCCTTCCGCTGCACAGCATATAGATCATCCCGGGGATACTGAAAATGATAATCGGTCAGACTGGAAAAATCATTTTTAAGATTGAGGGGGGTATTTACACGGGCTGCCAGCCTCAGGGGAATGCCAGCAGAAGTCATGTCGGCAAATGCACCCATAACAGCATTGAAACCGGAGAAAGAATAGACCTCAACCATATCCATATAAACATTGTTCTCCGTATTCCTGAAGATATAGTTCCAGTCATTGCGGTTCCCGAGAGAAAAGTATTTATTGAATGCCAGTCCGAAGGAAAGATAAGAACTTAAAGAATAAGCTGCACATACTGAGACTGAGTTCACGGTGGTGGTCCCTTTTGAACTTCCTTCATGATTTGCATTTGGATATGTCAGGGTCTGTGTAAACTTGAAATTTATCTGGTTCTGATATGCAATACCCAGCACAAGCTCTTTATCATTGATTCTCAGGGGATAGATGAAACTCAAATAATCGAAAGTATGATAGGGCTTTCCCTCCTGTATATTACTGAGACTAATATCCTGCAGGTTGTTATAGCTTAACTCTTCCATCTGAACCCTCTGAATCAGAGAGAATTCGGGTTTTTTAAGCTGGCTGAGACCGGCCGGGTTCCAGGATATGGCAGTGGCATCATCCGCAACAGCATTAAAAGCAAAAGCCATTCCTGCTGCCCTTGCTCCCACTCCTTTAAAATCATAGAAATTCTGAGCAGAAAGGCAGGTCGCCAGTAATAATAAACCAGAAAGAAAGCGTATCTTTTTCATGCTCCGGTGGTAAGAGGTTACTGTTCTTTCAGCCTGATCGCATAATCAGGATAAAGGTATTTTCCCGTGTTCCCGGGATCATTCCAACTACTTTTTGCAACACTTTTCTTAATTTCAGAATAGAGGTGAATGGATTGATTGCTGGTGTCGGGTAGTGTGAACTGTTCTCCCTGCGACCAGTAAGCATACCAGGTGGATGCATGGGCCCTTATCTGGATCCAGTTAAAGTCGGTTTTGATATACGATTTGTAATAACCAATGCCGTATTTCTCATTATCGTTAGGAATAACGATATTCTCCGTCCGGTCCGCAGAAAAACCATTTACTACATCCATGATCCCTACCTCCAGCAGATTTAAGGATTCACTCCCTTCATTGCTTATATACAGGAAGTAATACGAGTTATCAACGAGCAACATGCGGGTTATTTGCGGCTCTCCCAGCTCTATGGTGTTGTCCCAGCTCAGCAAATACCCCACCTGGGTGCCATCGGAAGTCTTTCCGGATGTTGTAGCATAAAAATCCACAGAATTACCTGTCAAGTCGGAATAAGTTACATTTCCATCCGGAGGGATCACCTTTTCAATGTTATTTATCGCTATGGTAATATCGGTATAGGTAGTATTGTAAAATGTAATATCGGTCCCGGTCCGTTTAACGGTGATATAATTCTCCCGCTGAAGGTAATCCGTACCACTGGCATTGGCTACCCGCAGCGACACAGGATAAACACCTGGTGATACATACTGCACGGAAGGATTTTGCATGTTAGAAGAAGAAGGAGTCCCCCCGGTGAAAGTCCATTCCCAGGTAATGGGTTCATTAATGGATTGATCCGTAAATATCACATGCTCTCCCGCTTCTACTACAGCATTATTAACGCTGAAGGAAGCTATGGGTACCTGTTTTGTACAGGCAGACAAACTTACCAGAAGGAGCATATAAATGCGCGAAGGGAAAAACCTGGCATACATTATTTCTGGAATTGGTTACACACCAGTTCGAGTAAATTTATAGAATTAAACGCTTATTCCAAAAAACTATTTCCCGGAGTTCATTTTTCCTTTGACACCGGGTGAATCAAAGCTAACCGACACATCATCTGCCCATGGAACCAGGCCATAGGAAAATTTCTCCTTTGTCCTGTTTTCGAACAAAATAGCTGGCTTTTTTGTATTAATCCATACATCAACGCTGTGCTAACAAACGGAATTTCACTGGGTATACAGAGGGGGTCTGGTGGTGATCACCTATACCCCTCAACCACCCTGTTCGACAATCTCAATGCCTTTTTTCTGAGCGATTGTATTGATGTGAGGTGCAATGCGTCTTACATCGGGAATTGGAAGGTACTTCATCTTGAACTTTACCTCCCGGCCATGCTCCAGTTCAAATACTACTGTCAGCTCTTTTTTAACAATCCGCTGAATGGAACTCCATGAAATAGTCACCTGGCGGTGAAAACTCCAGAACCTGTATTCGATCACCTCATCATTTACATGAATAAACCGGGGGGGATTCAGGAATTTAATCTGAAGCATCTGAAGGATCAGTACAATCCCCAGCAGGGTATTGCCAACAGCCGAGATGATAATGCTCAGAGATTCCTTGTCTTTTCCAATTTCCCTGACCAGAAGATAAGTACCAAGGCCAATCAGGGCAAGACCCAATCCAGTGAATAAACGCTTTTTAACCTGTGGGATGGGTTTTTGCGGGTTGTAATCAATGTAAAGTTCATTCATATCTTCTCCATTTTATATCATATGCTGTTCTCCCCAGATAGCCTCCAGTTGCCTTAATCTGT
This sequence comes from Bacteroidales bacterium, assembly GCA_024763595.1. Lineage (GTDB taxonomy): Bacteria > Bacteroidota > Bacteroidia > Bacteroidales. The sequence continues at coordinate 2,636 of JANTFK010000457.1, forward strand.
TTCTGGCGACTTTCCGGTGGCGCACTGAATGGCCCTGTAACCTACAGGTACATTGTTTGTTATCAACTTTTGTCACATATTTCAGGTTAACAAGTGCCGACCGGCTGATACGAAAAAAAATCTGATTGGCCAGTTCCTTTTCCAATGTCCCCAGGTTAATGGAAACGATCTCCTGACGATCATTGACCAGTACAATCTCCGTATAGTTACCGTCAGCCGTACAGCACACAATCTCTTTAGGATCAATAACCAGAAAGCCTGTCCGAATGTTCAATTTGATCCTGCGTCCGAGACCAAGATTTACGAGCAGATCATCAATGACGGTCAGGAACAGGGAATCATTCTTTTCGGTACAAAAGAACAGGTCTAAAAT
>JANTFK010000458.1 GCA_024763595.1 Bacteroidales bacterium
TTGATGGTGCTTATACGGTATTCGGTGAAGTGGTGGAGGGACTGGAAGTAATTGACAGTATTGCAGCATCACAAACCGATGCCTATAACAGGCCCCTTGAAGATGTGGTCTTTACCATCTCTGTTATCCGTTAGCACTCTTTTTTTTTTACTTTTGTATCTCAAAACCAATCATCTATGCTTCAGAATATTGAAAAGATCCGGTTGGATGTCAGCCAATTCAGTGCTGATACAAAAGAAGAAGTGGAACAATTCAGAATCAAATATCTGGGAAAGAAGGGGATTTTGAATGAGCTGTTCAGGCAATTTAAAGCGGTTCCGGCCGGGCAGAAAAGAGAGACCGGACAACAGATCAATCAATTGAAGCTTCTCATCAATGAGAAGATTGAATCGCTATTATCCACCATTGGTGATGAAGCCACAGATGATGCCAGCCTTGATCTCTCCCTTCCGGGACCACCTCTGGAACCTGGAGCCAGACATCCGATTTCCATAGTCAGAAATGAAATCATAGAGATATTTGGCAGGCTGGGTTATACCATTTCAGAGGGACCGGAAATTGAAGATGACTGGCACGTTTTTTCTTCACTTAATTTTCCTCCCGAGCATCCTGCCCGTGATATGCAGGACACTTTTTTTATAGAAAAAGATCCCGATATTCTTTTAAGAACACATACTTCTTCAGTCCAGGTACGGGTCATGGAAAAAGAACAACCTCCCATCCGTACTATTTCTCCCGGCAGAGTATTCAGAAATGAGGCCATATCCGCCCGGGCACACTGTATATTTCATCAGGTAGAAGGACTCTATATCGATGAAAATGTCTCTTTTGCCGACCTGAAACAGACACTGCTCTTTTTTGCACATGAGATGTTTGGGAATGGCGTTGAAATCCGGCTTCGCCCATCCTATTTTCCTTTCACCGAACCTTCTGCGGAAATGGATATCAGTTGCCAGATCTGTGGGGGAAAGGGATGTAATGTATGTAAATATACAGGATGGCTAGAGATATTAGGGTGTGGCATGGTGGACCCCAATGTACTTGAATTCAACCATATCGATTCCACCAGATACACCGGTTTTGCATTTGGAATGGGTATTGAACGGGTAGCCATGCTGAAGTACCAGGTCAGGGATCTGCGGCTCTATTTTGAAAATGATATTCGTTTTCTGGAACAGTTCCGATCTGCCTATTAAAGCGCTTTTTCCACAATCATGACCAATCCTGATCCTTTCGATATAAACTGTAATTCCTGTTTTGGCCAATGTCATCCTTTGTTTCGTTATTTAACTGATAATGAACGTCTTACCATATCTCTAAATTCAAACTGCCAGGCATACAAAAGAGGTTCGGTCATTTACCGGGAAGGCAACAAGATGAGGGGTTTCTATTGTGTTCAGTCGGGGATCATTAAAATTTACAAAACCGGTTCCGATGGAAAAAAACAGATCATCCGCTTTGCCGAACCGGGTGATCTTATCGGTTACCGCTCGGTAATCAGCAATGAACCGGCCTGTACCACTTCCGAAGTGATTGAGCTAAGTGAAGTCTGTTTTATACCGGCCGAATTGTTGTTTGACCTTATAAAACAGAACGGGGATTTTGCTGTTGGACTGATGAAGCTGGTTTGCATTGAACTGGGTGAAGCCAACAGTTATATCACTGATATTGCACAGAAGTCCGTAAAAGAGCGGTTGTCCGAAGTGTTGATTAACCTGTATCATGAATTTGGTGAGGATAAACAGGGAATATTAAAAATTTCCCTGACCCGTGAGGAGCTTTCCAATATCGTGGGTACCGCAACTGAATCCATTATCCGCTTGCTATCAGAATTAAAAAATGAAGGCATGATTGAACTGAACGGCAGGAAAATAAAAATACTGGATAAGCCAGGATTAAAGCATTCAGCCAATATGTAATATGAGCTAATCTACCATTTTATTGATCACAATATGTGCAATCAACCCACCGATAACCAGGATGAGGCTGAATGCAAGATGGCCGTTTGTCTGAACTTTTGTAAAGACAGTTACTCCAAGAACAATAACTCCTGCCAGGATAACCAGAAGTCCTGCATTTTTCAGTAGCTCTTTTAACATAGCAGCTTATCTATTTAGCGTAAAGCAATTCCACACAAATATATATAAAATATCAAAATAAAAAGTTCTGGCTTTCACCATATTTCCCAAGGTGTTCATATGCATTCCTGGTAACCTCTCTTCCCCTGGGGGTCCGCTTGATATATCCCTCCTTTATCAAAAACGGTTCATACACCTCTTCTATGGTACCTGCTTCTTCTCCCACTGCTGTAGCAATGGTATTGAGCCCTACCGGGCCACCCTGAAACTTTTCTATTATGGTCAGCAGGATCTTATTGTCCATTTCATCCAGGCCGGACTGATCTATATTCAATGCATCCAGGCCATATTTTGTAATCTCCATATCGATGATACCATTTCCCTTTACCTGAGCAAAATCCCTGATCCTTCTCAATAATGCATTGGCAATACGCGGTGTTCCCCTGCTTCGCGAGGCAATTTCAACTGCAGCATCATATTTAATCTCTATTTTTAAAATACCGGATGATCGTTGTACAATACCGGTTAAAACATCCACATCATAATATTCCAGCAGTGAATTGATCCCGAACCTGGCCCTCAAGGGGCCCGTGAGCAATCCAGACCTTGTTGTGGCCCCAATCAATGTAAACGGGTTCAGGGTTAACTGAACCGTGCGTGCAGCCGGACCTTTATCGATCATTATATCAATACAGTAGTCCTCCATGGCCGAATAGAGATACTCCTCCACAACAGGAGAGAGCCGGTGAATTTCATCTATGAACAATACATCTCCTTCTTCCAGGCCCGTTAAGAGACCGGCCAGATCACCGGGCTTATCCAGTACCGGGCCGGAAGTAATCTTGATCCCAACCTCCATTTCATTGGCAACAATGTGAGCCAGGGTGGTTTTTCCCAGTCCCGGAGGTCCATGCAACAGTACGTGATCCA
>JANTFK010000459.1 GCA_024763595.1 Bacteroidales bacterium
AACTTCGGCATGCCCCGTCAGGCCGGTACTCACCTGCCTGTAGCCGGGATGTGGTACATCCCCTCCCGCATATCCCGACACCACTGCATGCACGCCTTTGACACGCTCAAAAATGGCTTCTGTACACCAGAAACACCCTCCGCCAAATGTGGCAAGCTCCAGCTGTTCTTTCATGTTGTCAATTCCTGTTAAGCTCTGTATGGATAACAGCGCTGTAAATATAGATATTAGCAGACTTTTCACCATTTTATGGAATGATTATTAATTTACAACAAGTGAAGCCATATTTTGTTGGGGGTGGAATTCATCGCTTTTTCATTGTAACTTTAGATCATGCAGCGGGCGGTACATTTTCGGAACAGAGAGAATCAGGTGGTGCAGTGTCTTCTTTGCCCGCACCATTGTAACCTGAAACCGGGCGAGTACGGGAAATGCCATACCAGGATGAACCAGGACGGGCAACTGGTTCTGTTAAACTATGGTGTGATCTCCTCCTACTCCACAGATCCCATTGAAAAGAAACCACTTTATCACTTTTATCCCGGTCATTCCATCCTTTCAATCGGGAGCTTCGGGTGCAACCTTACCTGCGATTTTTGTCAGAATTGCGAGATCTCCCAGGTGGATCATACCGTTTTTTCCCGTCATCCGTCCAGAACCCCTGAAGATATTGTACACAGGGCCGTAACACACAGGAGTAATATCGGACTGGCCTACACTTACAATGAACCGACCGTCTATTATGAATATATGCTGGCGTGTGCAGCGCTGATCAAAGAAAAAGAGCGCTGCAATGTGATGGTAACAAACGGCTATATCAACAGGGAACCCCTGCAGGAGCTGCTTCCCTACATGGATGCATTTAATGTGGACCTGAAGTCGTTTACCAACAAGTTTTATAAGTTGCTGACAGGCGCAACCCTGGCACCTGTGCTCAGAACCATTCAACAGATCGCAAAATCGGATAAGCACCTGGAGCTGACATTCCTCATCATTCCCGGCTATAATGATAAGCGGCGGGAGTGGCAGGAAATGATCCAATGGATCGTTGATCATTGTGGAAACGATACCATTCTTCATGTGAGCCGCTATTATCCCCATTATAAATTTAATATACCCATGACCCCGCTCAGTACCATCCGGGAATTCCTGGACCTGGCCAGGAAAAGTATCCATTACGTTTATCCCGGAAATACGCCCCAGTTGGAGAACCACACCTATTGCCCCTCCTGTGGAGCCCTGCTCATACACAGGTTCCTCTATACGACATCGGTTCAACAACTGGGAAGCGACGGACGATGTAAGCAATGTAATTACAGCATTACAGGCAATTTTAATACAATGAAAGCATGAAAACCAGAATGGCAGTTATGGAGGGGAGGTTTTATCCTTCCGGGAAACGAAAGATTTTTGATCAGATCCGGGCCATCGACAGAAGCGGCAGGTATCCGGTACCCGAAATCATCCCCGGGCAGATCTTCGGTGCGGTCCTGCCCCACGCCGGGCATGTATACTCGGGTTACCAGACCGCTCCCTTTTTTCAGTTGTTAAAAAAAACAGATTACTATCCTGAAACCTTTGTTATTGTACATCCCAATCATTCTGGCCAGGGCCTGCCTCTTGCAGTAAGTGATGCTGATTTCTGGAGCAATTCCATCGGCGCTGTTCCCATGGACAGGGAGTTTGCCAATTTGCTGAAGTTGCCTTTTTCCGTGCAGGCACATGCACGTGAACACTCTGCAGAAGTGATTATTCCATTCCTGCAATATTACCTGGCAGATCATGCTTTCTCCATACTCCCCGTTTGTATGATGGATCAAAGCTATGAAAGTGCGGTGAGGATTGCAGGAGGGATCCATAAAGCTGTAAAACATACAGGAAGAAAGATCATGGTAATCGCTTCCTGTGATTTTTCTCATTTTCTCACACCCGAAGAGGGTCAATCCCTGGACCAGCTGGTTCTGGACAAGATATTTGGTCGCAACCCGGAAGAAGTGGAGCGTGTTGTGATAAAGAACCGGGTTTCTGTTTGCGGGTATGGTCCCATCATGACACTGATGGTCTATGCTGCCATGCAGCATCCCGATTATAAAGTCAGGATCCTGGCCAGGGGGCACTCGGGAGAGGTTTCCCCATCGACAGAGGTTGTGGATTATATATCAATGATCATCTACCAATGACACTATCCGAAAAAGAAAAAGAGATATTGCTTACCCTTGCGAAGGAATCCATAACTGGAAAGGCAATCCGGCAGAAGATACCCATTTCGGAAATAGAGGGAAGAAACCTGTTCAAACATTGCGGTGCATTTGTCTCACTCTATGTTAAAGAGGAGTTGCGGGGATGTATAGGTATTTTCTCGGAGGAGGAGCCCTTATACATGAATGTTCAGAAGATGGCATTGACTGCCGCAACATCCGATACGCGTTTTCAACCCATTGAACCGGATGAAATGGTGGATATTGCCATTGAGATCAGTGTACTGAGCCCCAGACGAAAAATCGATGATATTTCTGAGATCTCCCTGGGCAAACACGGAATCTACATACGGCGGGGGATCAGGAGGGGAACCCTGTTGCCACAGGTAGCCACATCTCAGCAATGGACAGTTGAGGAGTTCCTGGGACATTGTGCCCGTTACAAGGCCGGCATCGGGTGGGAAGGATGGAAAACGGCAGAAATCTATATCTTCGAAGCGATCATCTTTCGCTCGTCACACAAGAGCGGAGCTTCTGCATAACAGAATTTGGATTTTCAAATATATACCATATATTTGCTCATCTATGTGTAGCACTTGACTAACATCAGATAGTCACTAACTTAAAACTAAATCTATTGAATGAAAATCCCGGTTCTTCAGGAGCCGGGATTTTTTTTGTTAATTAACTGATTGGTAATCTTTCGTTTATTACATCTACATTCCGGGTATATCTTCATCATTAAAGGTTTTGGCATTGATTTTGAATTTCCATTACCAGATATGTAAAACAGATAATACCTGGAAATCA
>JANTFK010000460.1 GCA_024763595.1 Bacteroidales bacterium
GCCTCTATTCACAATCCGGCTGGATGTGGCAAAATCCTGATCCGCAGGGGAATGAACTTAATGGCGTTTCCATGTCTGGTACGCACTGGGCTGTGGGTGCAGGAGGTACTGTAATACACAAGGTGCATCCCGGCGATTATTGGGAGATCATAGATATCGGAACCACAGAAAACCTGAATGATATTTATATTTTTTCTATTTCGGAAAAGGGATGGATCGTTGGAGATAATGGAACTATTTTTTATACCAATGACAATGGTGTAACCTGGGTGCAGCAAAATAGCGGAACATCGGAAAACCTTCATTCGGTTTCTGCTGTCAATGATGCCTGCGTCTGGGCATGTGGTGACAATGGAACCGTATTAAAATCTTTTTACAATGACGGAACCTGGGAAAAAATCAATAGTCCTTATAAACTCGATCTATACAGTATCGATTCTTATCACTGCAATGAAGCCTGGGCCGTAGGTGAAGACGGAATAATTATCAGTACGGAGAACGGAGGACAATCCTGGTCCTCGCATCAAAGCGGGACTTCCTGGGATCTGTTTTCTGTAAGTATGAGTGAGTCTGCTACTTCACGGGCCTGTGGCTATTCAGGAATTATTATCAGCAAAGATTGGGATGAGGGAAACTGGCATAAAGAAAATGAATCCCTTGCATATAGGTTAAACAGCATTGTGACCACTGTGGGACAAACAGGCTATGCTGTTGGATCTGAAGGAATGATCCTGAAAGGTACGGATGGAGGAAATACATGGGTTAAAAAAGAATCGGGAATTCCCTGGAACCTGAACAATATTACTTCGATAGCATTGGAAGACTATACATATCAGATAGTTGGACAATACGGTATAATGCTGAAAAATAATGGTTTTGACAGTGAATTTGAAATCACAAACGATCTTTTCTGGCATTGGATTCAAGCCATTGAATTTGTAAATAAGGATACCGGATGGGCAGTGGGTGGTGATCCCGGCTGGGGTGGCACAACCGATGGTGTCATTTTAAATACTACTGATGGTGGCGAAACCTGGCTTGTACAGAAAAATCTTCAAACACCTTTAATCGATATGGATTTTGTAAATAAGGATGAAGGATGGGCCGTGGGCCGTGACGGACTAATATTACATACAGCAAATGGCGGAGCCGGGTGGGGAACACAAACAAGTCCGGTAAACGGCACACTTACCTCTGTTTGCTTTACCGATGAAAAAAACGGCTGGATAGTAAGCATGAGTAACTTTGGCGAGATCATTCATACTGCAAATGGAGGGATAACCTGGACAAAGCAAACCAACCCATCAGGTAATCCCCTGCATGATGTGTTTTTTATTGATGAGAACAAAGGCTGGGCCGTCGGACTTGACTCATCGGTGATCAGAACAACGGACGGGGGAGCACACTGGGAATGGTATAGTGTAAATGCTTCTCAGGGATACCGGTTCGCTTCCGGTTTCTTTACGGATGAAATGCATGGCTGGATTGCCGGCATTCATGGTAGTATTCTAAGAACTGTCGATGGCGGGACTACCTGGCAGGAAGTTGAAAGTGGCACCGGTGAAATCTTAAATGATATATATTTTACAGACAAGAACAATGGCTGGGCCGTGGGCAATGTAGGAACAATATTGCATTCCCGGGACGGTGGAGTTACCTGGCATAAGCAGGTGAGCCATGTGGCTTCAAATTTTTTGACTTCCGTATGTTTTATTGATACCTCCAGAGGCTGGGTGGCGGGAGAAGGCGGAAGTATTCTTTATACCATTCATGGCGGCAGCAGCCTTGTCAATACCATTCATGCAGATGTTCATAACAACAGCGGAACAGAAGACGGCAGTGCCGAACACCCTTATAACACAGTGGCAGAAGCCATCGATGCCGCTACGGCAGGCGATTCTGTCATTATTCATCCCGGAGAATATGATGAGTCCTCATTGTTGTATCTGGATATTAAGGACGGACTGATCATTGTGGGGGAAGACTCGGCCAGTACAATTATTCCCGTTCCGTTTTATACAGGTGAGCTTACCCTGAAGTACTACACTGAAATTTCCGGCCTGACCTGCCCCGGTTATTCCTTTGCCAGCAGTGACGGAAGGGCCACTATAAAGATCAAAGGATGTCACTTTGGTGACATGACCATTACTGCGGCAAACGGGTATCGCTTTATTTTGGAAGATTGTACCATCGGGGGCACTGTCAGCAATACAGCCAGCGAAAACTTCATGACTGTCAGAAACAATCATTTCCTTCATAGAGGGATCAATGTATCGGGGATATCAGCCGAAAGACCGGGAACGCTGATAATGGAAGGGAACAGCATTGACTGGCAGGAAACACACCCCGGTAAAAACAGCAGGAAGGACTTTTCAACCCTGTCTGTTTCCGGGAACTCAGATGCAAAATCTTTAGGGGCAGCCATTGAAACCGATTTTTCCTCCGCTGTTATCAGGAGCAACACCATAAATGTTCAGGGGGAAGGAATGGGGATCATGGTATTAGGTGGGCCCCACGCAAATATAACTGAAAATATCATAAACCTGCCTGTCGTTCATACACCCGGCCAAACCACAGGCATAAAAACTACTGCTGACTCCGGTATTGTTAAAGACAATGAAATACATGGAGGATATTTTGGACTTTACGGTAATAGCATGGCTACTTTGTTTGATGGCAATAACATTGACAAGGCCCATACAGGCTTTTATTGCGAGGATGCGGGGAAAATTCAAAACAATGTGATAATGAACTGCTTGGGAAATGGATTGGTTACTCAGGGTTTTCAGGGTACAATGGAAAATAATGCCATTACAGATAACGACAGCGCCGGTATCGTGGTCTTCTCCCTGGTTGATCTGGGCGGCGGAGAGAAAAATAGTGAAGGACGCAATATTCTGCAAAATAACGGGTACTTCGACCTGGTTGTCAAATACAAGCCCGGCAATCCGGACACCCTGCATGCCAGGTATAACCTCTGGGATCATGAGATCC
>JANTFK010000461.1 GCA_024763595.1 Bacteroidales bacterium
CCGTTTTGACAGGAGTTCAAAATTGCCATCCAAATTTAGTAAAATTGATTTTAATGAGTTCCTGATCATTTTCCTGCGCTGATTGAAGGTGCTTTTAATGATTTTGAAAAAAAGTGTTTCATCGCAGGGCAAGTGCCTGATCTTGTTTCGGGTAAGCATGATTACCCCCGATGTTACTTTGGGAGGAGGAAAAAAAGATCCCGGTTTTACAGTAAAGAGAAATGTTGTTTCATAATAGGCCTGTATTATTACACTCAGGATCCCGTAGGTTTTGGAACCGGGGGGGGATACGATCCTGTCGGCTACCTCTTTCTGAAGCATACAGACAACGGACGGAATACGCTGACGGTACTCCAGGATACGAAACAGGATCTGACTGGAGATGTTGTAGGGAAAATTACCGATTACATGAAAAGGTCCTCTAATATGTTCTTCCAGGTTGATCTTCAGGAAATCATCCTGAATGATCCTGCCTGCAAGCTCCGGCCACCGGTTCTTCAGATGGGTCACCGATTCCGGATCAATCTCCACCAGCACCAGGTTTAACTCTGCAGCGACCAGTGGGCCGGTCAGGATGCCGGTACCGGGACCGATCTCGAGAACCGTTTCCCCGGGACTACAGGGCAGTGCATCCGCAATACGCTTTGCAACGGAGCGATCGGTCAAAAAATGTTGACCAAGATGTTTCTTGGGCCTTACCATTACCATCCAAAGTTAAAATGATTTAAGTATTTTTGGAATTCAACAATACCATATCCCATGCAGAAGCTTATAAATCCTTATGCTTCATTCCCGGGCTACAATTGTTTTGGTTGTAGTCCCGACAACCACAACGGACTGAAACTTGAGTTTTTCCGTGAGGGGGATGAAATTGTCACTACCTGGGAGCCCCGGGAAGATTTTCAGGGGTTTCATAATATCCTTCATGGCGGGATACAGGCCACAATGATGGATGAGATTGCCAGCTGGGTGGTTTTTACGATACTTGACACGGCAGGTGTTACATACCAGCTGAAGACCAAATATCGAAGGCCGGTGCATATTTCAAAAGGTGCGGTTACCCTGCGGGCAAAGCTTTCCGGACAGACACGCAGAATTGCAGCTATAGAGGTGATCCTGAAAGATGGTGAGGGCCGTACCTGTTCGGAGGGCGTTGTGGAGTATTACCTGTTACCACGTGAAAAAGCAGAGAAAGAGATGCATTACCCGGGAAAAGATGCTTTTTTGTCATAACAGGTCCGGTCGTGACAGTGGGATGAATTCAATATGTGGACATGATATACAATTTTGATTCGATCACAGAGAGGAGGGGATCGGGAAGTGTAAAATATGACCTGACCGCTAAGTTTTTCGGGAAGGAGGATGTACTGCCCATGTGGGTGGCCGATATGGATTTTGAAGTGCCGGATTTTATCAGGGAGGCGATGGCAGAACGTATGGGTCACCCCATATTCGGCTATACATACCGTTCCGAAAAGTTTTTTGAAACGGTAGCCTCGTGGCTCCAAAGGCGTCATGGCTGGAGAATTGAACCGGACAATGTCAGTTTCAGCCCGGGGATTGTCCCGGCCCTCAACATGTGTGTAATGGAGTTTACGGCTCCCGGAGACAGGATTGTGGTACAGCCCCCTGTCTATTTTCCATTCTTCTCTGCAGTAGCCAACCATGGAAGGGAACTGATGTATAACCGGCTTTTAGAGACGAATGGCAGGTATGAAATTGATTTTGGCCACCTGGAGTCCCTTTTCCGTTCCGGTGCAAAGATGTTGCTGTTGTGTCATCCGCATAACCCGGTGGGGAGGGTCTGGACCCGGGATGAACTGGAAGAACTGGCCCGGTTAGCGGTTCAGTACGGGGTTCTGGTTATCAGTGATGAGATCCATTCAGACCTGATGTTGTTCGGAAACCGTCATATCCCCCTGGCCTCTCTGGGAAAAGATGTGGCCGATCTTACCCTCACCTGCATCGCCCCCAGTAAGACTTTCAATCTGGCAGGGCTATCCACCTCCCTGGTCATTACCACCAACCCCGTATTGAAAAAACGGTATGAAAAAATGCTTGATGCCGTGCATGTGGGCGGAGGTAACATTTTTGGACAGGTTGCGCTTGAGGCAGCCTACACACACGGAGATGAATGGCTTGATCAGTTGATCCTGTACCTGGAAAGCAACTATCAATTGCTTTATGGCCATTTCCGGGAGCATGTGCCTGAAATGGTTATTTCTCCCCTGGAGGCTACTTACCTGGTGTGGCTCGATCTCTCATTCCTCAATATGCATGACGATGCATTAAAAGATTTTGTGATCAGCCGGGCCAGGCTGGGATTGAATGACGGCCCCATGTTCGGTCCCGGTGGAGCACAGCATCAAAGGATGAACATAGCTACTCCAGCCGCTATTCTCATGGAAGGGATCGGCCGTTTGAGCAAGGCTGTGAATGAACGGCATTGATTCACGTTTTCACAACCTGTTAATGACAATATGACATGCAATGTTGCGTGGATAGTGTCATATTGGCATATATTTTCCGATGGCATATGCTTTGATATAAGGAGGTCAGAAATCAAATGCATATAAACTCAAAAAATAGGAGGAATAGTCATGTTAGCAAGAATCAACAAAAATTACCTGCCCGCTTACTGGAACGATTTTTTCAATGATGAATTTTTGTCCGGTTTCAACAATACCGGCCGCAATGAAACTTCACCTGCTGTTAATATCATTGAGGATGAGAAGGAGTTCAGGATAGAGCTGGCCGTACCCGGTTTGTCCAGGAAGGATCTGAAAATTGAAGTAGAAAACGATCTGCTTACTGTTTCTGCTGATCAGAAGATTAAAAAAGTGGAGAAAGGCACTGCATTCAGGAGGAAAGAGTTTGGACACTACACCTTTAGCAAGAGCTTCCAGCTTCCGGAGATGATTGATCAGGACCGGATTAAGGCCCATCATGAAGCAGGGATACTTTCCATTGAACTTCCCAAACGGGAAGAGGA
>JANTFK010000462.1 GCA_024763595.1 Bacteroidales bacterium
CGCCCTTCCATAAATCATACTGCGGATCGGCATACCTTTCAAAGAAGCCGGTCAGTTGCCTTTTCAGTTGTGATTGTATCATGACATATTTCCCGTTGTTATACAGGTTGACCCATTCACCCGGGTCCTCTGTCAGGTCATAAAGCTCATTGGGACCGGCATCCTGGCGCAGGATCAGCTTCCACTGATCTGTTCGAATGGCGCGTGTATTGATGTACTCATAAAATATTGTATTGTTCCATCCGACAAATTGCCCCTTCAGAGTTCCGCTGAAATCCCGTCCGGGCGAAGAGGGCTCAACAGGCTGCCTGTTGCCCAAACCCAGGTAGTTCAGAATGGTGGGCATCATGTCATAGTTGGCTACCATCATTTTCCTGTGGGTGCCTGCCGGGATTATACCCGGTTGTCTGAAGATCAGTGGTATATGCATGGTGGGATCGAAGGCGTGTAAAGGTCTGGAGTGGTCGCCCATACCCCACAGACCATGCTGTCCGCAACCCAGCCCCTGATCGGCTGTGAAGATAACCAGCGTTTGCCCGTCCAACCCCAGCTGACTTATGGCATCCAGCACTTTGCCGATGCCGTCGTCCACTCCGCTGATCTCTGCAGCATAGCGACGCATGGCCACCGGGTTGTTCATATATTCCCGGTTGTTGTATTGCCACGGATGAATTGGATTGCGGGGGAAAGAGGCAAGTTGTTTATCTGCATAATAACCGGCATACCGGTTCCGGGCCGGATGCAGCAGGCTTGGTCCCAAGCCATACGGTCCGTTGTAAGTAAGCATTAAAAAGAAGGGTTTTTCTTTGCCCTGGTTTTGCCGGAGAAATCTGATTGCGTGTTCGGTCCACAGATCAGTGGTATATCGCGGTTCCATATAGACTTTACCTTCAAAAATGATGGGCTGGTCATAGAACTCAAGGGTATTGCCGTGTGGTTTCGTGATCCAGTAGCTGTCAAATCCTTCCTGTGGCCGCATATTATCGCCCAAATGCCATTTCCCAACCAGGCCGCAGGTGTATCCGGCAGCTTTCAGTATTTCCCCGAGGGATGTAAAATCACGCAGCGTACTTTGCGCTCCGGGGCCCATCTGTAGGTGGCCCTCATGTAACCAGCTATGTACACCATGCTGGGAGGGCATCAGTCCGGTAAGGAATGTGGCACGGGTAGGTGAACAAACAGGGCTGGATGCAAAAGCTCTCTCGAACAGCATCCCCTGAGAAGCCAACCGGTCGATGTTTGTGGTCAGCACCTCCCGGTTGCCATAGCAGCCGAGGGTCCATGGGCCCTGGTTGTCTGTCATGATCACGACCAGGTTAAAGGGCTTCTCATTTGCCGGATGCTGTGCCCGGGCCAATCCCGGAACAACAAGGCTGATCATCAACGGTATGAAAAGATGATCATATATTTTCATGTGGAGAGAAGTTTAGATTAAAAAAACCGAGAACCTGGTTCATTGCTTAGCCGGCAATATGAGGCTGCTGTTCTTAGCTGCAACAGCTGTATAAACAGGACCGTCGCATGGCATCTGAACCATCACATCAACACTATCCTTCCCGGGAATACCAAAAAGCGCCTCCGGTATACCGCCACTGCTATATCCCCTTGATACGGTCAGGTATTGCATTCCCAGAAATCCTCCGGCCTGCCCGGCCATTCCTTTTTCATAGATCTTTACTGTAGCCCCGATCCCTTTTCGGTTGCCCCCCGATGGTAATGAGACGCTTACCTTTAAAAAATTGTTATCCGGAGAAACATTCAGAAGCATGGGCGACAAGACCAGGGAATCGTAAGAACCACAGAAAATATCCATTTTCCCATCGAGGTTAAAATCCGCCGAAGGTGTGCTAACCCAATATCCCAGAAAACCGGCACTTACATTTTCAGGGAGCGGAACCCGCTCAAGTTGAGGAATCCCATCTTTACGGCCTGTATTCCTGTAAATAAATATGTCGGGGTTGCCAACAAGAATATCCATCCTTCTGTCGTTATCGTAATCCTGGATTTCCACATAAGGTTCCCGTCCGCTATAATATTCCGGTCCGTTTGCATTCACAATCCCCGATGCGTCGGTCACATTCCTGAATAACGGTAGTCCGTTTTCATCATTCCCTTCATTTAAATACATGGAAATGTGGTGAGGTAAATCATGGAAGTGGTCCCCCATAACCAGGTCCAGGTCCCCGTCATTATCCAGGTCTCCCAAATCTGCACCACATGTCCACTCAATATTCCCTTCGTCGCTGGAAACTGTATACCGGACAGGAATAAAATCTTTATCCACTTTTGCAAAGGTCCCGTCCTTCTGGTTAATATACATCACACTGGTCTGGGCAAAAAAGAAATCAGGCCAGCTGTCGCCATTGATGTCCCCGACAGCGCCTCCCAGACCATTCAAATGTGTCCCCAGGTTTGCGCTCAGGGTAACATCCTCGAAGACCAGGTTCCCTTTGTTCTTCATGAGCCTCGAATAGCCTCTGGCATTTTCCCAGACATCATCATCCTGCATCAACAGATCCAGCATTCCATCGCCATCGTAATCCAGCACAAAAGGATTACGACCGGTCCATTCTCCGGTAAATCCCAGGTTACTTGCAGCAGTTACATCTGTAAAGTTTCCTTTTCCGTCATTTCGAAAAAGGAAATTGCTCTCGGGCATTCCCCCTGACAAATGATTCACATGGACAATGATAAGGTCATCGTCTCCATCTCCGTCAAAATCGGCAAAGGAGGCTCCGGAGTTACGTGATACAATTCTTTCGATATCGGGATTATTCTTTTTTCTGAACTTTTTCCCTTTCTTATTTACCAGAATCAGATTGGGCTTGGTACTGTGATTCCTGAAAACCCCTATAAAGAGGTCCGGATAGTCATCATTGTTAATCTTTCCCCAGGCAGACCCGTGAATGGCTACTCCCAGGATAGGTTTGGTTAAGCCCATTTCTGTGGCTACATTTTTAAAGCGGATGGGAGCGTTATTTTCCGTAC
>JANTFK010000463.1 GCA_024763595.1 Bacteroidales bacterium
CAAGGCTGCTCTGTTTGTATGGAGCAACACTGCTGAACCTAATTTATTTAATATTGAGAGATTGCCAGCCTTCTGCTTTCGAACGGATACCTGGGATAAATAATTGAAACAAAGGAGTATGAAATAGAGGAAAATCGGATTCTTTATTTTACATTGATTCATGTCCTTATCACCGACCAATATACAGCTGAAAGGCTTGCAAAATAAAACACCAACGAATCATTAATATGAATTTATTACTTGGACTGGATTACGGAACCGGGGGAGCAAAAACCTCAATCATCAATGACCATGGTGAAGAATTAAGCTATGCTTTTGAAGAGTATCCCATCTTGACCCCAAAGCCGGGCTGGTCGGAGCACGATCCTGTGAACTATTGGGAACTGGCATGCCGGATTATCCAGAAGGCCCTCAAATCGGCTTCCATTAATCCTTCTGATATTAAGGGAATTGCTGTTTCATCGGCCCTGCCCTCTATGGTCCTGGTGGATAAGGATCAACGGCCGCTGCAGAATGCTTACAATCTGATGGATAAGCGTGCTGCCAAACAGGTGAGATGGCTCCGCAATAACATTGGTGAAGAGCGTATCTTTGAGATATCTAAAAACAGGCTGGAGGACCATCCCGCCATTGTGAATCTGCTCTGGGAGAAAGAGAACAGGCCGGAGACCTTTAGTAAAATATATAAAGCCCTGACCATTGATGGATTTATCAACCTGAAGCTAACGGGTAAATATACCGGTCACTATTCGGGAGCTGCATTTTACGGGGTGGCCTATAACCTCCTGGAGCGCAGATTTGATGAGGAGTTGTTATCGAAAATAGGATTGAGGGCTGACCTTTTTCCTGACTTGTATCGCTGTGAAACAATTATCGGAGAAGTCACTGAGGAAGCTGCAGGTCAAGCCGGATTGGTGGCAGGAATCCCGGTTGCTGCGGGTCAGGTTGACTGCAACGCCGGATGGTCGGGTGCAGGAATGGTTGATGAGGGTGATATACAAATGAACCTGGGGACCTGTGGGAATTTCGGGATCCTTACACGGGATACCAATTTTCCCGATACCATGATCAACTTTTCATACACCACCGATTCAGAAAACACCTACATCATAGTTCCCACCACTACTACGGGAGGACAGTTAATCCGGTATATGCGTGACAATTTTTATCAGGCGGAACTGGAAGCTGAAAAGGCAGGGGGTACAGACACTTTCGATCTTATTAATAAGGAGGCTGAGGTGGTCCCTACAGGGAGTGAAGGACTTGTTGTACTTCCCTTTTTGATGGGGGAACGTACCCCTATCTGGGATGTGGATGCACGGGGAGCCATCATCGGACTCTCACTCAACCATACAAGGGGACATGTAGTTCGGGCTATGATGGAGTCCGTAGCCTATGCGTTGTACGACTCCTTCAGGATACTGAAAGAGTCAGGAAAGACCATTAATGCACCCATAGTGCTTAATGAAGGGGGTGCAAAGAGCAGGCTCTGGCGACGGATCATCACCGATGTGTTTAACATGCCCACTGTACTGGTAAAACGAAGAACTGGCGCTCCATATGGCGATGCCATACTCGCCGGAGTAGCTACGGGAGTATTCAAAGACTTCTCAGTAACAAAAGAGTGGGTGGAGTATGTGGAACCTTTTGAGCCAGACAGTAGTACGCATAAACTATATATGGAATACTTTGCATTGTATAAGAGCTTTTATGAGCACATGAAGGGCGATTTTAAAACGCTTGCCGACCTCAGAAACAGATAATATTTATTAAGAATGGAATTACTACGAAAACTTGATGCCAGGATGGCTGCCGGAAATCCCATCAAAACCGGGATTATTGGTTGCGGTCAGATGGGATCCGGACTGGCGCATACCATCAGTAATATCCGCGGGATGCAGGTTCAGGCCATTGCGGATATAGAACCTGAACGGGCAATAAAAACACTGATTGGTATGGGAGTACCGGAAACGAGGATCCAGGTTACTGAAAAGATAGGTGAAGCAAATGATTTGATAAACAGGGGCAAGTTTATTGTGACACCCGATGCCCTGCTAATGACTGAGCTGGATCTGGTGGATGCCAATGTTGAGGCAACGGGTGTAACCGATGTTGGAGCAAGGGTAGCTTATGCCTCCATAGAGCAAAAGAAACCCATTATTATGCTAAATGTGGAGACCGATGTAACCATAGGGACATACCTCAGTCACCTGGCCCGAAAGAGCAATGCCCTCTATACTGTGGCATCCGGCGATGAACCGGGAGTCTGTAAAATGCTTTATGAACAGGCCGTCCTTGCGGGATTTGAAGTGGTGTCCATTGGTAAAGGCAAGAACAACCCTCTTGATGTTGATGCCACCCCGGAAAACTGCACAGAGGAAGCTGCATCGAAGGAGATGAACCCAAAAATCCTGACCTCTTTTCTGGATGGAACAAAGACCATGGTAGAGATGGCTGCGGTGTCCAATTCGACTGGATTGGTGGCTGACACACCAGGAATGCATGGGCCTAAAGTTGAAGTTGATGAATTGCTGCAATACTTTATTCCTGAGTCCGATGGTGGTATTTTGAATCAATCCGGATGTGTGGACTACAGTACAGGAGCTATTGCACCGGGTGTTTTTGTCATTGTAAGATCTTATGATAAACGCATCCGAAAGGATATGCACTTTATTACCAAGGCAGAAGGGCCCTACTACCTGCTTTTCAGACCCTATCACCTCTGCGATCTGGAAACCCCTCAGTCCATAGCTGAGGCGGTACTGATCAATGAAGTTACGGTAGCAGCTGAGACAATGCAATCGGAGGTGGCCACCATTGCCAAGCGTAATATTCGAAAGGGAGAGAAGATCAAAGGTATTGGAAGTGCCGATATCTACGGGCGAATCTATAAGTATGCAGATGCATGCGTTTCAAAATCAATCCCTCTTGGGATTGCTGAAAACGGGATGGCTACTTCGGACATCCGGAAAGGGGAGTTAATC